>CP048472.1 GCA_025559845.1 Agrobacterium tumefaciens | reverse complement strand
GGTGTTATCTCTTGTCACGGTTAATTGGCGCGTATTGCCATTTATCCGTGACGATTACCTAATGCGGGTGAGGTTGCAAGACGTTTTTGGTTAATGAACGGTTACGCGCGTTTCAATCGAAATCACACTAAATCCCGATTCTTCAAATGCTATCTGTGAGTTAGACCGATTCCCTTCATCTGTGCGACGTGGCACCAAGTGCAGATCTGCACAACCTTGTCGGCGTCTGGCCGGCCTCACCCGCTCGCATTTCGCGCCTTGGAACACCGACTCGGTAGAATCACCTGAGGTGCAAATCTGCACGTAGGCAAACGCACCGTGAGATGATTTCTGTTCGCATGACCTGTTCATGCGGAGATTACGATGCGGATACTCACAGTTTCGCCGGACCAATACGAACGGTATCGAAGCTTCCTCAAACAGATGCACCGCCTTCGCGCGACGGTGTTCGGTGGCCGTCTCGAATGGGACGTCTCCATCATCGCTGGGGAAGAGCGCGACCAATACGATAATTTCAAGCCGAGCTACCTTCTGGCGATTACTGACAGTGGGCGGGTCGCCGGATGCGTCAGACTTCTTCCGGCTTGCGGGCCTACGATGCTGGAGCAGACTTTTTCGCAACTCCTCGAAATGGGCTCGCTCGCAGCGCATTCCGGAATGGTAGAGAGCTCTCGCTTCTGCGTCGACACCTCCCTCGTCTCACGGAGAGATGCGAGCCAGCTGCACCTGGCGACTCTTACCTTATTCGCCGGTATCATTGAATGGTCGATGGCCAGCGGCTACACGGAGATCGTCACGGCGACCGATCTTCGTTTCGAGCGCATCCTGAAGCGTGCTGGATGGCCGATGCGCCGGCTTGGTGAACCCACCGCGATCGGCAACACCATTGCCATTGCCGGAAGACTGCCAGCCGATCGTGCCAGCTTCGAGCAGGTTTGCCCTCCGGGCTACTATTCTATCCCCCGGATCGACGTGGCAGCGATCAGGAGTGCCGCGTGACCCAGCTGCGCTCTCACTCCCGTCTCGTCCGCAAACTCCAGGACGCACTCGGCGACCAGCTCTGCGTCGCGCTCGATGACGCAACGGTCGTCGAGATCATGCTCAACCCCGATGGCAAGCTCTTCATCGAGCGCCTGGGCCATGGCGTGGCCCCTGCAGGTTTGCTCAGCCCGGCCGCGGCAGAAGTGATCATTGGCAGCGTCGCGCACGCACTGCAATCAGAAGCCGACGACGAGCAACCGATCATCTCCGGCGAATTGCCGATCGGCGGCCATCGTTTCGAGGGCCTGCTGCCGCCAGTGGTTTCCGGACCGAGTTTCACTATCCGGCGGCGGGCCTCGCGCCTGATCCCGCTCGACGACTATGTGAAGCATAAGATCATGACGGCGGCGCAGGTATCGGTTCTGCGCAGCGCGATCGCTTCTCGCATGAACATTGTGATTTCTGGCGGCACCGGTTCGGGCAAGACGACGCTTGCCAACGCGGTCATTGCCGAAATCGTAGCGAATGCGCCGGACGATCGGATCGTCATTCTCGAAGACACGGCGGAGATCCAATGCGCCGCCGAGAACGCGGTCGCGCTCCACACGAGCGACACGATCGATATGGCCCGGCTTCTCAAGAGCACCATGCGTCTGCGGCCCGACCGGATCATCGTTGGTGAGGTGCGCGACGGGGCGGCCCTCACGCTACTCAAGGCCTGGAACACCGGGCATCCGGGCGGCGTCACCACCATCCACTCGAACACGGCGATGTCGGCGCTTCGCCGGCTCGAACAATTGACCGCGGAGGTGAGCCAGCAGCCCATGCAGGAAGTGATCGGCGAGGCGGTGGACCTGATCGTCTCGATAGAACGAACGGGGAAGGGGAGGCGGGTCCGTGAGGTCATCCATGTCGAGGGTTTCGCAAACGCCCGCTACCGAACCGAGCACTACGCGCAGATCGATGAGGATAGTCATGTCGCATAAGATCAGGATTGCCATCGCGCTTGCGGCATTCGCCGCCGTCTCTTTCATCGGTTTGGCGGATCCGGCCTTCGCCTCTTCAGGCGGCAGTCTGCCGTGGGAATCCCCGCTTCAGCAAATCCAGCAATCGATCACCGGGCCGGTTGCCGGCTTCATCGCACTCGCCGCAGTCGCGATCGCCGGCGGCATGCTGATCTTCGGGGGCGAGTTGAATGATTTCGCAAGGCGGCTTTGCTACGTCGCCCTCGTTGGCGGCGTTCTGCTCGGTGCGACACAGATCGTCGCCCTGTTCGGCGCAACTGGCGCTTCGATTGGCGAGATGGAGGCTCGAACCGGGCCTGGGATCATCGAACCGGTAATGCTTCGCGCGCAAGGGGAGGGGGCCCATGGCTGAGCCGGGTTCCAACCTTGCCCGTTCTCGGGTCCACCGGGCGCTGTCGCGCCCGAACCTGCTGATGGGCGCCGACCGCGAGCTGGTATTGCTCACCGGGCTTGCCGCCGTGATCCTGATCTTCGTCGTGCTGACGTGGTACGCCGCATTGTTCGGCGTCGCGATCTGGCTCGTTGCGGTCGCGGCCCTTCGCATGATGGCGAAATCCGACCCGCTGATGCGCCGCGTTTATCTGCGGCATGTCTCCTATCGGTCCCACTATCGGCCGACCTCGACGCCCTGGCGCAAGTTCTGAGGTCGCGGGCATGGTGGCACTGAAACAGTTCCGACACTCCGGCCCGTCCTTCGCCGACCTGGTTCCCTATGCTGGACTGGTCGACAACGGCGTGATCCTGCTGAAGGAAGGCTCGCTGATGGCTGGCTGGTATTTTGCCGGGCCGGACAGCGAAAGTTCGACCGACGCCGAGCGCAATGAGGTCAGCCGGCAGATCAATATGATCCTCTCCCGGCTGGGCTCGGGCTGGATGATACAGGTCGAAGCGTTGCGCGTCCCGACGATCGACTATCCGGCAGAGGACGCCTGCCATTTCCCCGATCCGGTGACGCGTGCGATTGACGCCGAGCGCAGGTCTCACTTTGAGAGGGAGAGCGGACATTTCGAGAGCCGGCACGCGCTGATCCTAACCTGGCGGCCGCCCGAGCCTCGGCGCTCCGGCCTGGCGCGCTACGTCTATTCCGACACTGCCAGCCGCTCGGCCACCTATGCCGACTCGGCGCTCGAGTCTTTCCGGACCTCGATCCGCGAGGTTGAGCAGTACCTTGCTAATGTCGTCTCCATCCGCCGCATGGTGACGAGCGAAACCGAAGAGCGCGGGGGTTTCCGGATGGCCCGCTACGACGAGCTGTTCCAGTTCATCCGCTTCTGCATCACCGGTGAGAACCATCCAGTCCGGCTCCCGGATATCCCGATGTATCTTGACTGGCTGGTCACGGCCGAGCTGCAGCACGGTCTGACCCCGACCCTCGAGAATCGCTTTCTCGGGGTCGTCGCCATTGACGGCTTAGCCGCGGAGAGCTGGCCGGGGATACTGAACAGCCTGGACCTGATGCCGCTCACCTATCGATGGTCGTCGCGCTTCGTCTTTCTCGATGAGCAGGAGGCACGCTCGAGGCTGGAGCGCACCCGCAAGAAATGGCAGCAGAAGGTGCGTCCGTTCTTCGATCAGCTTTTCCAGACACAGAGCCGTTCGGTAGATCAGGACGCCATGATGATGGTGGCCGAGACCGAGGATGCGATCGCCGAGGCGTCGTCACAACTCGTCGCCTATGGCTATTACACCCCGGTTATCGTTCTGTTTGATGAACAGCAACCGCGCCTTCAGGAAAAGTGCGAGGCGATCCGTCGCCTCATCCAGGCCGAAGGGTTCGGCGCCCGGATCGAGACGCTTAACGCGACCGATGCGTATCTGGGCAGTCTGCCGGGAGTTTCCTATGCCAATATCCGCGAGCCGCTCGTCAACACGCGCAATCTCGCGGACCTCATTCCGCTGAACTCGGTCTGGTCGGGAAGCCCCGTCGCGCCATGCCCATTCTACCCGCCGGGATCGCCGCCGCTCATGCAGGTCGCCAGCGGCTCGACGCCCTTCCGGCTCAACCTCCATGTGGATGACGTCGGACACACGCTGGTCTTCGGCCCGACCGGTTCGGGCAAATCGACTTTGCTGTCGCTGATCGCCGCACAGTTCCGACGCTATGCGGATGCGCAGATCTTTGCCTTCGACAAGGGGCGGTCGATGCTGCCGCTGACGCGCGCCATAGGCGGCGATCACTACGAAATCGGCGGGGACACAGCCGAAGGAGGGGAGGGGGCCTCGCCACAGCTCGCCTTCTGCCCGCTCGCCGAACTCGCCTCCGATAGCGATCGCGCCTGGGCGGCCGAGTGGATCGAGACGCTCGTTGCTCTGCAGGGCGTCACTGTCACACCCGACTATCGCAACGCCATTTCCAGGCAGTTGGGCCTGATGGCGGAATCGCGCGGCCGCTCGCTCTCGGACTTCGTCTCCGGTGTGCAGATGCGCGAGATCAAGGATGCGCTGCACCACTACACGGTCGATGGACCGATGGGCCAGTTGCTTGATGCCGAACAGGACGGACTGGCGCTCGGCGCTTTCCAGTGCTTCGAGGTCGAGGAGCTGATGAATATGGGTGAGCGCAATCTCGTTCCGGTCCTGCTCTATATGTTTCGGCGGGTCGAGAAGCGGCTGACGGGCGCGCCCAGCCTCATCATTCTCGACGAGGCCTGGCTGATGCTTGGTCATCCGACGTTCCGCGACAAAATCAGGGAATGGCTAAAGGTGCTGCGCAAGGCCAACTGCGCCGTGGTGCTCGCGACCCAGTCGATCTCCGACGCCGAGCGTTCCGGGATCATCGACGTGCTCAAGGAGTCCTGCCCGACCAAGATATGCCTGCCCAACGGCGCGGCCCGCGAGCCCGGGATGCGCGAGTTCTACGAGCGTATCGGCTTCAACGAGCGGCAGATCGAGATCGTCGCGACTGCCCTGCCGAAGCGCGAATACTACGTCGCCTCACCCGAAGGCCGCCGGCTGTTCGACATGTCGCTCGGTCCCGTGGCGCTCTCCTTCGTCGGTGCGTCCGGCAAGGAGGATTTGAAGCGTATCCGCGCCCTTCACTTCGAACACGGGGTCGACTGGCCCAAGCACTGGCTCCAGCAAAGGGGGATCGCCCATGCCGAAACACTTTTCCCGGCCGCTTGAAGCGGCGCGCGCCGTCATGATCGCGGCCATCATGATCCCGGTCGCTTTCCCGCTTGCCGCATATGCCGGCGGTGTGACCGGGCAAGCCACCGAATGGACGCAGCTCGCCAACAATGCGGAGCTCATTAGTCTCGTCGGCAAGTCCGCCGAGCAGGTGAACAATCAGATCACCCAGATCAGCCAGCTTGCCGAGCAGATCCAGAACCAGATCAACATCTACAAGAACCTGCTGCAGAACACCGCGCAGCTGCCAAACCATATCTGGGGCCAGGTCGAGAACGACCTCAACAAGCTCCAGAACATCGTCGCGCAGGGACAGGGCGTGGCATTTTCGATGGGCAACATCGACGACGTCCTGAAGCAGCGGTTTCAGAGCTTTGCGGACATGAAGAGTAACCTTCCGGACGGTCAAAGCTTCTCGTCGACCTACCAGAACTGGTCCGACACCAATCGCGACACCATCGCGGGCACACTGAAGGCGGCTAACCTCACGGCCGAGCAGTTTTCCAGCGAAGAATCCACCATGTCCTCGCTGCGCTCGATGTCGGAGAGCGCCGACGGCCAGATGAAGGCCCTGCAGGTGGGCCACCAGATCGCCACCCAGCAGGTGGCGCAGATGCAGAAGCTGCGCGGGCTGGTGTCACAGCAGACCACGATGATGGGAACTTGGTTCCAGTCGGAACAGGCACAGAAGGATCTTGCCCAGGCCCGGCGCGAGAAATTCTTCAACGCGCCAACCAATGACATCCGCGGCGGGCAGACTATGGAGCCCCGCTGGTGAGCCCGCGTATCATCA
Source organism: Agrobacterium tumefaciens (assembly GCA_025559845.1). Lineage (NCBI taxonomy): Bacteria > Pseudomonadati > Pseudomonadota > Alphaproteobacteria > Hyphomicrobiales > Rhizobiaceae > Agrobacterium > Agrobacterium tumefaciens. The sequence continues at coordinate 171,651 of CP048472.1, read as the reverse complement.
TCGCCCTCGCAGTAGCCGGTGTCGTCGCCTTCGGAGCCGGCATGATCGTCTGGGTGGTGGTCCAACCGGATGCTGCGACTGAAACACCGGCCGGGACGTCGCGTTCTGGCGCAGCGCAGCGCGAGCACCGGGAGCGCTTCTTCGAGGGCGACCCGGATCGCGACGTGCGTGGCGGGCAGGAAATGAAGCCGCGATGGTAGTCATCCGCTCGTCCCGCAAGCTCGAAACCGCATTCATCGTCGTCGCGATCCTGGCTCTCGCGACAGCGCCGGCGCTCGCCCAACAGGGTTCCGTGCTCACCACGTTGGAGAACCAGGTCGTCACCGCCGCCAAGGGCTGGGAGACGACGATCATGAACGCGGCGCGCTCCCTGTTCTGGATCCTCGCCGGGATCGAGATCGGCATCGCCGCCGTGTGGCTGGCGATCAATGCGGCAAGCCTCGACGCCTGGTTCGCCGAGCTCGTGCGTCGGATCATGTTCATCGGTCTCTTCGCCTTCATCCTCGATCGCGGCCCTGCGCTCGCCAAGGCGGTGGTCGACAGCCTGTTCCAGATCGGCGCCGGCGGGGGCTCCGCTTCGCCGGCCAACATTTTCGATGCCGGTATCCGCGTGGCATCGAAAATGTCGGAGCAGGCGAAGTTCGGCTTGTGGGAGGACAATGCGCTGGCGATCGCCGCGGTCTTCGCGATGATAGTGGTCGTCGTCGCTTTCAGCCTCGTCGCCGCGATCTTTGTCGCCGTCATGGTCGAGATGTATGTGGGCCTCCTCGCCGGCATGATCATGCTCGGCCTCGGCGGCAGCTCCTATACCAAGGATTTCGCGGTCCGTTACCTTGTCTATGCCTTCTCGGTCGGCATGAAGCTGATGGCACTGGTGATGATCGCGAAGATCGGTTCCGACATTCTGATCGGGCTGGCTGAGGCGCCGACGGCGACCTCCGACCAGTTCATCACCACGCTCGGCATCGCCGGTATCTCCGTCGTGGTCTTCATTATCGCCATGTACGTGCCGCCGATCATCCAGGGCGTCGTCCAGGGTGCATCGGTCTCGGGCGGCATGGAGGCAATCCGCCACGGTGGTCAGACGGCCGCCTTCGCCGCCGGCGGCGCTTTCCTTGGCGCAGGCGCCGCGATGAAAGGGGCGCAATCGGCAAGTACGGCGAGGGCTGAGGGCTCATCGATGGCCGGGGCGGCGCTCCGTGGCATGGCGTCCGGCATCGGCAACGCCGGATGGGCGGCGGGCTCGGCAGCAAAGGAGAAGGCGATTGCCTCGCCCGGTGCCTATGCCGGCTCGCTGCTCGGTCTCGCCAACGCCAAGCTCGACCAGACGCGGCAATCCGGCAGGCCCTCAGCGCCTCCTCCGCCTCCACCCGTCAACGAAAACAAATAAGAGGCTGACCGCTCATGGCCGGACGTACCCCGCCCGACAATCCCTATATTGCTGCGAGAACCGAATGGAACGAGCGCTATGGCTCCTATGTGAGGGCGGCCGCGGCGTGGCGTGTCGTCGGCATCACCGCCATGCTCATGGCCGTGATCGGCTTTGCTTATGCGCTCTACCAGAGCACGCAGGTCAAGCTCATTCCCTACATCGTCGAGGTCGATAAGCTCGGCACGGCCTCGAGCGTCGGCTTCCCGCAGCAGATCGAATATGCTGACCCGCGCGTGGTTCGCGCCACGCTCGGCGGCTTTGTCTCGAACTTCCGATCGGTGACGCCGGATGCGGTCGTGCAGAAGCAGTATATCGATCGCACCTATGCGTTGCTTCGGACCTCGGATCCCGCCACCGAAAAGGTCAACGCCTGGTTCCGCTCCTCCTCGCCGTTCGAGAAGGCGAAGAACGCGACCGTCGCCGTCGAGGTCAACAACATCGTCGCGCTGTCGAACCAGAGCTACCAGATCGACTGGACGGAGTTCGAGCGCGATCGCCGCGGCAAGGAGACCGCAACACGCCGGTTCCGCAGCATCGCCACGGTAACACTCACGCCGCCGCAGGACGAGGGCGTCATCCGACTGAACCCGATCGGTCTCTATCTCCGGGATCTCGACTGGACCGCGCAGCTTTGAAAGGCATGGCCCCCAACATGAACATTCAACTCAGACGTTTTTCGGCCACGCTGACTGCTGCCACGATCGTCGCTGCTATCGTGCCGTTGTCGGCTTCACTTTCCTCCCGCGCGCTCGCGGCCGATGGCGTCACGGCCAACGAAGCGAAGGGGATGGGGATCTCCGGCCAGTGGCGCGGAAGTCGCGGCCTTGTGACGAAAGGACCGGACGGAAAGGTGATCTTCCTCTATGGCGAGGTTCAGCCCTCCGTGGTCTGCTCGCCCTTGCAGGTCTGCGATATAGAGCTTCAGGGCGGCGAGGTCGTCCGCGACGTGCTCGTCGGCGACACGGTTCGCTGGAAGGTCGAGCCGGCAACGTCGGGGGCGGCCGGAGGGCAGGCAATCCACCTGATCGTCAAGCCGTCGGAGCCGAACCTCGTCACCTCGATGGTGGTGACGACGTCGCGCCGCACTTATCACATCCAGCTCAAGTCGCATCAGACGCAATATATGGCCCGCGTCGGCTTCGAATATCCGGAAGACGTCTCGACCAGGCTCGCCGACATCAATGCTCGAATGGAGGCGAGCACCATTCCCGGCGCCGGTGTCTCGGCCGAGCAGCTCAATTTTTCCTATTCCGTCTCAGGTAGCGCCGGCTGGCGGCCGACGCGCGTCTATTCGGACGGGGAGAAGACCTACGTCCAGTTCCCGCGCTCGATCTCCGGCCAGGACGTGCCGGTCCTGTTCGTCGTCTCGGGTGGGCAGAACCGCATCGTCAATTACCGGATGAAGGGCGATATGATGGTGGTTGACTATCACGTCGACCGTGCGGTCCTCGTCTCCGGCGTCGGCTGGAAACAGGAGAAGGTGACGATCCGGCGGGGAGGGCGGTGATGCGAAGCTTCCTCACCCACCTACAGCCCTTGCACGCCCTCCCCAGCTTTGCCGCCGGCTGCACCCTCGCGCTCTTCCTTTCCGGATGCCAGTCGCTCGGAACGGACGGGCTGACTACCAGCAACGCGCCCGCCGAAATCTCGGGACCGGCGGCGAGCGCCATCGCCGGTGACATGGTGAGCAGGCTCGCCGAGCAGATCGGCCCCGGAACCGCGACCGTCTCGCTGAAGCAGGACAGCTCGCCCTTCGGGCAAGCGCTGGAAGCTGCACTGAAAGGATGGGGTTATGCCGTCGTGACTGACCAGAAGATCGATGGCGCGACCCGCACTGTGCCGCTCGCCTATGTCGTCATTCCATTCGAGGGCCAGGTTCTCGCGCGCCTGTCGACCAATAGCGTCGAGCTCGGCCGCGCCTACACCGTCACCACGACGGGTGCCCAGCCGGCGAGCGCGCTCTCGGTCATGAAACGCGGTTAGGGGAGGGCGCTCATGGTTCAATCGCTCAAGCTCGGCGGCGCCAAGAACGAGAACACAGGCGCCGGCATGCGTCGGATCAACCGTCTGCCGATCATCGTCGTGGTCGTGCTCGTCGTCGCCTTCCTCGCGGTCATCTTCTACGGCCTGACCTCGCGCGGGCTATATTTCCGCGACACCGGACCGGAGACAAGCTCCGGTGATCCGGCCTCGACCTTCGCCGACCAGTTCAAGCGCGGTGTCTCAGACGGCATCATCGGCGAGCCGCAGCAGGTGACGACGCTACAGCCGACCCCCGTCGAAACGCAGGAAGAGAAGCGCTCGGTCAATCCGTTCACAGCGCAGCCCCGTCACAGGGAAGAGGCACGGCCCGCCGAGGTGCTGGAATCCGAACAGGTCTGGCGCGCGCGCCTGGCACGCGAGCAGGAAGAGCAATATCTCCGCGAGCGGCAACGCCAGAGAATGGCCCGGCTGCAGGCCAATGACGCCGCGTATGACTCGCCGATCGCCGTCGATCGCGGCAAGTTCGACAGGCGGGCAGCGGAAACGGCCGACACGTCTGGCGCGACGACGAACGGAGTTTCCACTTCGGCGACACCTGGCGCGTCCGACTTGTACGCTGCAGCTCTTCGCTCGGGCCTCGCTGGGCAGAACAGTGATCCGAACGGCCAAAAATCCAAGGAGGATTTCTTCAATGCCGACCTCAAGGAGCTCGGCTACCTGCCCAACCGAGTTGTCCCCCAACAGTCGCTTTACGAACTCAAGCGTGGCTCTGTTATCCCCGCGACATTGATTACCGGGATTAATTCCGACCTTCCCGGCCGGATCACCGCTCAGGTGAGCCAGAACGTCTACGATTCAGCGACGGGACATCGGCTTCTGATCCCGCAGGGAACGAAGCTGTTCGGCCGTTACGACAGCAAGGTATCGTTCGGCCAGAGCCGCGTGCTCGTCGTGTGGTCCGACATCATTTTCCCGAACGGCTCGACGCTGCAGATCGGCGGCATGGCGGGAACGGACGCTGAAGGTTATGGCGGGTTTAAGGACAAGGTGGATAATCACTACCTCAAAACATTCGGTTCGGCCGTGCTGATTGCCCTCATCGGAACCGGGATCGACATGGCCGTGCCGCAGAGTTCGACACTGGCGACCCAGGACACCGCCTCGGATGCCGCAAGGCGGAATTTCGCGGAGACTTTCGGGCGTGTTGCTGACCGGACAATCCAGCGCAACATGGACGTGCAGCCAACGCTGGAAATCCGGCCCGGCTTCAAGTTCAATGTGCTAGTTGACCAGGACATCATCTTTCCCGGCACCTATAGTGGCTGACGGAGGCCTCCAAGCGGTATCACGGAGTAGACGCAACTGAGATAGCTTCCTCCACTCGCGAGGAAAAGCAAACTCTTCCCGCCCACTTCGAAAGCTATTGCATCAACAATTTGAAAATGTTCTCATATAGCTGTGCAATATCGGTTCCGACTTCAGCCTCGTCAGAACTTTCAAGGTTGAGAAGCGGAAGGATAGCGAGTTGCAGATCGGCGGGCGCCAGCCTTCGAAATTTCGCCAAAACACCATCATAGTCGAGACCATTTCCTGCTCCGTCCGATAAACTGTTCAGTCCAACTGACGCGGTCAGTTCCCGCCCCTTACGTGTATTGATCAGAACTTGTCTTTCGTCGGAGCGCATATAGTGGAAGCCACGCTCCACGAGCTGCGGCTTTTTTGCAGCCCAAAGAGGACCGGGCTCAACCCCCGCAATAAGCAACTCAAACATCGCAGGCAGGCTGAATGCGACATCGGCCGTCCCGATAAGATTTCTGTCGCAGAATTTCTCGATATCGGGGGTCGCAAAAATGACGATATCAAGCACATCGTCCTCTGCATCGACCTGGGCAAGAAGCGTGGAAAAAGTTTTGAGATATTCCTGAGTGTGCCAGCACGCAGGGTAATGCTTGAAACCCGTGCGTAGGACCGCAGGCGGCTTGCCAAGCAAATCTTCATTGAAGACCCAGCGGTCAGAACCCGCCATTCTCCAGAAACCCTTATCACCCTCAAGCGGCTGGGTAATGCCCGTCTGGCCCTCGAGTGCAAGGTTCACAGCCAACACCGCCCCGGCTGCGATCCAGCCAATATTATTCTTCATTCCAGGCACGGGCCGCTCGTACCATTTCGCCGTGTAGGGGACAATGGAGTGCGCGGCAGAGACCCCAATTATACGCTCGATCATTTCGTCATCGAGATTGAGCGCTACAGAGATCCCCAGCGCCGCAGCGATGGTATCAAGATTACCGACTGAGCGAATCTTGGCTGCGTGTTCCGGTGATGGTTTGGTCGCTTCACAGAGTATGCCATGTGTTTCATAGCCTGCGGCAATACCTCTCAATATCCGGTCGAGCGTGAAATTGCTTTCGCTGGCAACCGCCAATATCGCGCCGATAACGGGACCGCCGGGATGACCATACAAAGTATCGTCATAATCCATCGCGATCACCGCCTGTCCGTAGAGATAAGCTCGAAGAAATGGTGAGGATCGAATTTCGGCACCAGTAGAAAACAGAGTACGTTTAAAACCTGCTGTCGACTGCTTGAAATGCGTGAGAGACAACCCGCCAGAAAAACAGCCAAGACTGTCGACGAGACAAAGTTTGGTTCGTTGCAAAACGTTCGGCTGCCAAGGCCCGTCTCGGAATTGGTGAAGATGCGCGATCAGCCGCGGTGCGGACTTGCCGTCTTGTGCCATTAGCATGCCCGTTTCCTGAATGTGTTGCAGAGAGAAAACAGCGGCAGATGAAAAACCTGCCGCCGCAAAAGCGAACCAAGGAATGCCGGTTATCCAGCCAGTGGCTGAATAGCTTTCGGTTCAATTCGCAGTTTGACCATGCTGCCGACATCAACGCCCTGCAGACGGCGAACCGGGATTTGCGCTTTAATGGTGCAATCCTGGGAGACGTCTACCCATACATCGACATGGGCTCCCAGATTGACCATTTTGTCCACCCGGCCTGGTAAGAGATTCTCACTCGTCTCTTCCGGCGCAGCCAACTGCACATTTTCCGGCCGGATACAGCACAGCTCTATCCTGCCGGTTGGAGTTGAGGGCGTTTCGTCTGCCACCAGCGTCGGGCCGCCTTTGAGAGTCAGCCTGAGCTCACCACCCATCTTCTCGACGCTTGTGACAGCCAACAGATTTGATTTGCCGATAAAGTCCGCCACAAAGGCGGAGACCGGATTTTGATATATATCCGTTGGTCGGCCCTCCTGCGCAATCAGACCACCTGACATGACGACGACCCGGTCTGACATCGCCATGGCTTCTTCCTGATCGTGCGTAACATACACAAACGTCATTCCGAGCTGCTGCTGGATTTCTTTCAACTCGATGCGCATGGCTTCACGAAGCTTCAGATCAAGATTTGATAGGGGCTCGTCAAGCAGCAATACAGAGGGTTGTGGCGCGATAGCGCGTGCCAGAGCCGTTCTCTGCTGCTGACCACCCGAAAGCTCTTTGGGGTAACGTGTCTCATAGCCTTCGAGATGGACACTCTTGAGTGCACGGCGAACCCCCTCTTCGATTTCCGATTTGGATTTTCGCTTCATCTTGAGCCCAAAGGCTACATTTTCCGCGACAGTCATATGCGGGAAGAGCGCATAGTTTTGGAAGACCAGCCCAATGTTGCGCTTTTCGGGTGGAACACCGACTTGATCCTTTCCGCGGATGCGGATTTCCCCCGAACTCGGCTCAAGGAAGCCCGCAACCATGTTCAGAGTAGTGGTCTTTCCACAGCCAGATGGCCCGAGAATGCTGACGAACTCGCCTTTTGGGATGACGAGATTGATCCGATCGACGACCAGATGATTGCCATAGGTTTTCGAAACATCCACCAGTTGGATATCTGCATTGTCGATCGAACTCATTTGCTGCCTCCGTGGATTTGTGCCGAGAACCCACCAATCCGCTCGAACAGAAAGATCACTGCGAGAAGGAAGAGAAGGGAAGCGACATTGACTGCGGCCAAAACGGGATCAAGGCCATATTGGAAGTATTCGATCACCTTGATGGGCAGCGGCACTTCACCCGGACGAGCGAGAAAAAGGGACAAGGGCACATCATTGAACGAGAGGACGAAGGCAAAAGTCATGCCCGAAAAAATGCCCGGTTTGATCAGCGGCAACAGCACGTAGAAAATGCGCTGAAACTTATTCGCACCCAAAATTTGAGCAGCCCGGTCGAGGTTCTTGTCAAAATTATAGATCGATGTGACGATCATCCTTACGGCAAAGGGCATCGTCAAAATCACATGGGCGAGGACCAACCCGGGAAAGCCCAGATATCGATACAAACCAGCAGAGGAGAAAAACAAGACGATTGCCACGCCTTTGACGATCTGAGGCACCGCAAGGGGCGACAACAAAAACGACATGATGGCGGTATGACCCGGCACCCTGCGATATGCTACTGCGTAGGCGCCAAGCGACGCCAACGTTCCGGTGATCACCGCTACAAGCGCGGCTACTTTTACACTGAGGATGAAAGGATCAATCCATCTTGGCGTCCACAGTTTCCGGAACCAATCGAAAGTCCAGGTCCAGAACTCGAAAGTGACCTTGCTCGTCGGGCTGAACGAGGCGGCCACTACCACTACAAGTGGCAGTGCGATGAAGAGAACAATCAGCGAGAAAAACAGCCAATAGAGGCCAGGTAAAACGAATCTGCTCATCACCTCACCTCACATGCAATCTGCTGACAATGCGATTTTCGGCACGTGCACTGATAAAGGCGATGCACAGCACAATTGCCAGCAGAACAATTGCCATCGCAGCAGCAGCGGGCCAATCCACCACAACCATCACCTCGTGGTAAATCATCGTAGCAAGCACCCTGAACTTCATTCCACCCAAGAGCGCCGGCGTCGCATAAGCGCTCGCGGACAGGGTGAAGGCGATCAAGAAAGAGCTTATGATGCCGGGCAAGGAGAGAGGGAGAACAACATAACGCAAAACGGACAACCGGGATGCACCCAGAATTTGCGCGGCCTTTTCCAGATTACGATCAACGCCCTGTAAGCTGGTCAAAAGCGACAGGATACCAAAGGGCAGGAGCACATGGGTCAAACCAACAACCGCTCCGAACATATTGTTCATCAGAGGAAGAGGGCTCTGAATTAGACCCATCCAAATCAACGTATTGTTGATAAAGCCGTTCTTCTCGAGAATTACCAACCAGCCGTAAGTACGTAGCACCACGCCCGCAAGTTCCGGAGCGATGGCAATGCCAAATACAACGGCTCTCCAACGAGATGTCGAGCGCGCCAGGTAGTAGGCAATAGGATAGGCCATTGTGGTTACACAGAGTGCCACAATCCCCGATAAAACAAGCGTACGTCGCAATCCGTCCAGAGCCAGATCGTCAGTGAAAAAATCGTGATACTGTTGCAGACCAAAGGTGCCCGTAACTGTTGACTGCAGACTTAGTCCGATCATCATGCCGACAGGCAGCGCAAAGAAAAGAAGCAGAATTGTAACCGGCGGGATCAGCGGCAAGTAGCCGCCAAGGTGAAGGGATCTGCGGCCCTTTGTTGCCGCAGAAATTGAATGGGTTGTTACCATGGTGGAACCACCTTACCTTGCAGCGGGAACGACTTCACGTTCCCAACGATCGCCCCACTGTGGTATACGGGTCGCCATCACTGCCATATTCGGTAGTATCAGCTTCTGGATGTCTTCTCGGGTGGTGATCTGGTTCTTGCGGAATTCCGCCGGCAGCTCAACATCAGCGCGCGCCGTACCAACCTGATACGCTTGCGCCCAGTTTTCCTGGCCGGTCTTGCTGAGCCAGTAGTTGATGAATTTGTACGCTGCCTCCTTGTGCTCCGCATTGGCAGGTACATTGAGGGTGGCCACGAGCGGGACGGTGCCTTCCTTCGGTATAATAAAATCAACAGGCACGCCTTCAGCCTTCATCAGCGCAGAACGGCCGCTGTAAAAAGGCATAGCCCAGGCTTCTCCCTGGCGAATATACGGATCCATCAACGCCGATGTCTCGCCGAAAGCCAGAGCACGCGGCGCCAACTCGACCATTTTCTTGAAACCGGGATCGACATCGTTGGGGTCATTACCAGCGGCCGCAGAGAATACCTGCAGCATTTGAGCTGCCATTGCATTGCTGAAAACCGGCAAGACAATCTTGCCCTCAAGCTTGGAGTCCGCCAGCACGTTCCAGGACGTGGGGGCCGGATTGAGCTTGTCGGTGCGATACAATAGAGCGACATACTGCAGCTCGTGCACCGCCCCGCACTTCCCGGCAAGTTCGCGTACGCCGGGGTCGATAGACGCAAGATTTGGCACTTTCTCCGGTGTGATCCGCTCCAGTAGCCCGTCCTTGCACCCATCAAGGGACTGAGCCGCCGTCATCACGTTAACGTCCCAGCCTGGATAACCTCGGGAGGCCTTGATTTTAGCATAGTCTTGCGAGGCAGATCCCACCGGATCATACAGAACTTTAAGGCCGGTCTCAGCCATAAACGGCTTGATAATTGCCTCCTGGATGAGTTCTTCATACGGACCACCCTGACCATTCACGATCAGATCCTGCGACAGCGCAGCGGTACTGCCCAGCCCCATCATGAGCCCGACCAAACAAGTCGTGTATTTTGCAATTTTCATTTGAACACATTCCCCTTTTTTTGTTGCTCAAGCAGATTAGTACGCGCGTGAAAGTCGGTCTAAGTTGAAAAAGCACTGATTGAGTGGAAATATCGCATAATACGATAGTCGTTGAAGCGGCGCTATCCGCCTATGGTGGCATCCGAGACATCGCCAGATCACGGGCCGCTCCAGTTCAATCACGAAGACGCGAGAACCTTCACGATGGGAAATGATAAGATTGCCAACGGTTTTTCAGTTGATCGCAACCACCCACTCGATCTGTGGAGTGTAAAGGGATTTGTCGCCGTAGCCGAAGAATTGCATTTCGGGCGGGCGGCAGTGCGGTTGAGGCTGACCCAGTCAACCCTCAGCCAACGCATCAGGCGCCTTGAATCAGAAGTGGGCGTACCGCTTTTCCTTCGCTCCACGAGGAACGTAGAACTCACCGAAGCCGGTAAAACTTTCTTGCCTCTCGCTCGCGACATTCTGATCAAACTAGACGAAGCAACACTGCTTTCACGAATAGCAGCAGGCGGAGTGTCGCCCGGCGACGAACAGCTCAACATTGCAACGATCGGTCCGGCAGCTTACCGCTTGCTGCCTCTCATATTGAGACGATTTTGTGCAGGCCGCCCAAAAACAGGCCTTGACGTAAAGATCTGCGATTCAACGGAACTCGTCAGACTGTTGGAACATGGTGATTACCACGTCGGGTTGATGCGCGCCCCCTCTAACGTCAATTTCTTGCGCTTCAAGCCACTGATATCCGAGCGGTTTTTGGCTGTCATTCCAAAACAATCGGATCTCGCCAACGCTACGAGCTTACATCTTGAGGATTTTGTTGGGCATCGGTGTTTTACACTGAAGCGATTTGAAATTTCGGGCTTCGAAGAAGTACATCAAATGGTTCTGCATGCAGGAGTAGAGATTGACAACAGGATATCTGCCTCCACAACGTCTGCGGCACTGGCGCTGGCGTCAGCGGGGGTCGGCGTCACATTTCTTCCATCGTGGGTGAGAAACATCTCGGATGGGAATGTGGTGCTCCGGCAGGTTGAGGATTTAACGACCGAGTTGATCCTTGGAGTAGTCTGGCGTGCGGACAGTCCGGCTCCGGGCATTGCTCCGTTTATCGAATACGCCGAACTTGTCTGCCGGCCACTCGATGCCTTGGTATAAATTGCGATTCGACTGCCAAAAGAGAGCTTATTTTGGCGTAGACATTCTGATGGCCAAGATATCCTTGATTGAGAGACTCAATACTCGTTAAACATGCGTTGTATTTCTTTTAGATCTTTGGTCTTGCTCAAGGCCAACATCAGCAAGATGCGGGCTTTGTGCGGGCTCAACGTATCAGATTTAAGAAAACTTTCCTCATCCCAGCGCGGTATCGACTTGAAGACTGGCCCGGAACCAGCGCGAGAACTTCTGACAACAACCAAGCCTGCCTTTCTCGCGTCATTGAGGCCAGCTTCTGCGCGGGTTGCAATGGCTGCATTTCCTGACCCCGCGTAAATCAGACCCTCTACCCCCGCTGCAACCGCAGCATCTACAAAGAGACGATCGTCGCCAGCATGACCATAGATAATCTTGACGTAAGGCAGGCTCGTAAAATCAGACAGGCTGAACTCTGACCGGCCGGTGTGCCTCCTGGTGGTCTGTCGATAAAAGGTCGGTTGTCCGTCAACTACGTAACCCAAGCATCCCATATCAGGCGATCGGAATGTCGCAACGTTCATCGTACTCGATTTCGTAACGTCTCTGGCACCGTTGATTTCATTATTCATGACGACGAGAACACCTCTAGCTGAAGCGTTCTTGTCTGCAGCGACCTGAACAGCATTAAGGAGGTTCAACGGACCATCTGCGCTCAAAGCCGTCGCCGGCCGCATGGAGCCCACAAGCACGACAGGCTTTTCAGATTTTATAACCAGATTCAAAAAGAACGCCGTTTCCTCCAGCGTTCCAGTTCCGTGGGTAATTACAACACCATCTAGCTCTGTTTTGCCAAGCAATTCGTTGACGCGCCGGGCTAATTCGATCCAGTCCGCAGTGGTGATCTCATTGCTCCCAATCTGCAGAAACTGTTCACCATGGATGTCGGCGATTTGCCCGATTTCAGGAACCGAGGCTATCAAGTTTTCTACCATCACAGATCCTGTCTTGTAGCCAGTCATCTGCGTCCGCGTGGCACCGCTACCCGCTATTGTGCCCCCGGTGGCAACGACAACAATGCGAGGCAGCCTATCGTCGTTCTTCATTTTGATCATCTTGGTTTTGCATACTTAAGTTTATCACAGCCCAATACTCACGTCGCCTTGAGGGGTAATCGATACCCACACGCAACCCCTCGCATACAGTCACCAGAAACTCCGGTCAGAGCCGGAGTTTCGTAGCTTAAATTTCTGCATATTCCGGTACGTTGCCGTTGTCTTAGTCCTATGGCAATGCCGAGTTGGCCCGAAAGACATAGAGATCGCCGATCCAGAGCATTAACCGTGGAAGCCGGATCGTCTCGGATCTTCCCCCTCGGCTGCAATTGAGGCGACCCCCTTGAGGTAGACTCACGGACGCGCCGACTTGGAAGATGAACCACCAAGAGCAGATACTTCGGCTTCAATCGCCTCTTCGAGAGCCGGTAGCGTGACTTCCTTACCGATCGCCAACATTTTCCGTTGCACACGATCGACAATCGGCCACCGCAATCTCATGTCCAGCTTCATTGCCTTCGTGGCAAGCTCACGGCGGACCTTATACGGCCAAACCCGGTCGTGATCGTCACGGTTTTTGCCGTAGGTGATGTCAGGCACCTCTGTCTGCATGAGTTCGCGCCGATTAGCCTCAGTGGCATTCCTGTCCAGCGAGCCATCAGGCTTGAAAACAGCGCCGTATACGGCTTCCGCTCGTTCAGGACTCACCATCTCCGTTCGCACATCGGCCTCGAGAAGGTCGAGATTACGCTTCAGCGGATTGCCGAAGCCGCCCCCCGAAGGGCTGGTAATCTGAAGAACCTCACCCTTGCCCAGCTGCAGAACCGTGATTTTTCCGTCCGACCGTTCTGTTTCCTTCCCAGGATTAACCTTCGTGAAGCCAAGCCGCCCGGCCTCGCCACCGAACACCCCCCAAGGCTGAAAATGAAAGCGATTTAGATTCCGGCAACTGATCGATCCAGCCTCACCTCGATTTTCCAGTTCGATGACCTGAGACGCGCCCCCATTCCACTGACCGGCTGCGCGGCTATCGGGAAGCGAGCGATAGGCCCGCACCACCAACATGGTTTCCGCCTCGGTAATCTCCACCGGTACATTGAGCAAGGCGGCATTACGCGGTTCGAGCGCATCAACGCCGTCAGCGCCATTGCGACCGCCACTTCCTCCCGGGATTGGATTGACGACGGTAACACGGTTGGCACCCGTGCGTGGATCCGGGCCGGAGAATACGATGATGCCCGATCCAGACCCCGACGAAGCCAAACCTCCGTCGAGCGCTTGATTGAGGCATCCGATCACCGAGTCGTAGACTCGGCAGCCCGACGCGGCGCGCGAGCCACCTGATGCCGGATGGACCGCGTTGATGAGGCTTCCAAGGGGTGCATTTCCCCTTATCGAGCGGATCAGACCAGCGTTCCAGGGCGTCAGCGGCTCATGCGTCAGGACGAATGAGATCAGAGCCTGCACGATGTACGGATGGGTCTTGGAACCGGTGACAATGTTATGAGCGGCCGGCACCTGCGGATCTGTTCCCGTGTAATCGACCTCGATATTGCCGTCCTTGACGATGAGCTTGACGCTTACATGAACGAGGTTTCCTTCTCCCGCCATTTCAAGATAGTCGCTGAATGTGTATTCGCCGTTCGGAATAGTCGCGAGGACTGACCTTGCTTTCTCTTCCGAGTAGGCAATCACATCCTGCATGCCAGCCTTGACTTCCTCGACGCCATATCTGTCGCACAGACCGGTCAGCCTGCGGTCAATGCTCTTCATTGCCGAGACCATCGCCTCCAGATCACCCGCAATCTCCTTTGGTGTCCGACTGTTGTCCATGTAGAGGCCCATGACGTCTTCATTCAGCTTGTCGTCGATAAAGAGCCGCATCGGACGCACACGAAGGCCTTCCTGGAAAACCTCCGTGAAGGCAGGCGAAATACTACCGGGAACCGCCCCACCGATATCGGTTGCGTGAATGAAGGCCCAGCCAAAGGCAATCAGTTCGCCTTTGTAGAAGATGGGCCGGATCATCGTGAGGTCCATCAGATGGGTCAACAAACCTTCCGTGGCGAACGGATCGTTGGTGATGAAAATATCACCGGGCTTGAAGTTCTCCTTTCCGATCTTGTTGATCGTTGCAGCCATTGGAACGCCGATGAACTGCTTAACACCCGACTGATCCGGAAACGCGAACATGTCGCCATCGGCCGTGGCAACCGCGCATTGATAGTCCTGCACGATCTTGACGAAGGTTGTGCGGGCCGTGCGGTAAACACAAGCAGAAGCTTCTTCGACAATTGCCTTGAAGCGATTGTTCATAACCATAGTACGAATAGCGCGCATGTTTTCAGTCCTTGGAAATGATGATGTTGTCATACGCATCGATGCGCGCAGAATAGTCGGGCGGTACCACGACCGTCGCGGTAACCTGCTGGATGACAGCCGGCCCGATGATGAGACTGTCGCGACCCAGAGCGTCACGCTCATAGACTTTTGTCGCCGGATACACGGTGCCATTAAATCGCATGTCCCGGGTAGCAATATGAGCCGTGCCAGTTGCTTCCCTCGTGGATATCGACATTTGCGGAACGGCCAGGCGTCCGTTAATTCGGACACGCAGGGCAACAAACTCAATGGCACCCGTAGGATTGGCGTAGCTGAAAGTCCGCAGATGCTCGGTATGGAATGCCTCCATCATGGCGAGAAAGTCTGCATTCAGGACCGCCTGTTCAGGCAGTTCAACGTCAATCTGGAATGACTGACCAGCATAACGCATTTCGGCCCAGTGCTCGATCGAAACGCTCGCTAGCTTCTCCGACTCAATCTGCCGAGAGAGCCAGTCTTTCGCCTGCGTGGCCAGGTCAGCGAATGTCGAAGTCACGTCCTGCGCACTCAGAACGCGCCCTTGGACGCTGGCCAAGACATCTTCGCTGAGTTCCGACACCAACCCCCCGAGCGCGCAGAAGACAGCGGGAGATGCAGGCACAAGAATGCGATTAATGCCGATTTCGCTAGCAACGAGCGGCCCGTGGATCGCGCCGCCGCCGCCATAAACAAGCAGTGTCAGGTCTTCGGCATCAACGCCTTTACGGGCTAGGTATGGCAGGACCCCAGCAACCATGTTTGATGTTGCGATGGTAACCGCCATGTCGGCGACAGCTTCGACAGCGATGCCTAGATGCTCGGCAACAGGCGTGAGCGCACGGACCGAAGCATCCCGGTCGAGCTTCATGGCGCCGCCCAAAAGCGCTTCCGGCAAATAGCCCGACAGAAGATAGGCGTCGGTAAGTGCCGGCTCGGCGCCACCGCGTCTGAAGCATGCGGGGCCTGGATAGGAACCGGCACTGCGGGGGCCAACGCGCAACGCGGAGCCGTCCATGGCAATAATCGAACCACCTCCCGCACCGATTGCTTCGATCTCAGAAACCGGGAGAATCACGGGGAAATTGCCGACTTCTGCCGAATTCGATGTCTGGCCTCGACCTTCACGAATGAGCGAAATGTCGGTACTCGTTCCACCCATATCCAAGGTCAGAAGGTTATCTTCCTTGATCGAGCGGCCGAGAAATTCGGCAGCAGTCACGCCTGATGCCGGTCCGGATAACAATGTGTGGATCGGAAAGGCGCGAGCTTCTGCTGCGGACATCGCACCACCATTCGAGCGGGTGATGAACAGGTGAGAGCCCGGCAGCCGCTTTGCCACATAGCTTTCGACAGCGCCCAGATATTCGTCCATGCGCTGCTTTACAAAAGCGTTCAAAACAGCGGCGATGGTGCGCTCGTATTCCCCCATCCGCGGCCAAATCTCGCTGGACAGGCTGACACGGGTATCTTCCCCAAGTGCCTCACGGATTGCGTCACGCGCGAGAATTTCATGCTCGGGGTTGGTGTAGCTGTGGAGAAATGCCACGGCAAAACCGGTTGCCCCTGCGGCCGCGGCCTTTTTGGCGAGTTCCGAAACCTCTTCCTTGTCGAGCGGCTTGTCGAGTTCGCCTTCGCGCAGCAAGCGCTCATCAACTTCGATGACGAAATTTCTTTCAATCAACGGCACAGTCCGGCGCTCGAACAAGTTGAGCGCATTGGGAACTCTGATGCGCTGCAATTCGAGAATGTCGCGGTAGCCCTTGGTCACGAACAGCGCAATTTTCGGACCTGCGCGTTCGATCACCGCGTTTGTGCTGACCGTGGTTCCGTGCATCACCAGAGCGATTTCGTCTTCTTTCGGTTCGAGCAATTCGAGAATCCGCTCAAATCCAGCCCGAAACCCCTCTTCAAAATTGGGGGGTGTGGAAGGGACTTTGAATGAGACAACTTCGCTTCCGGCCTCGTCGCGCCAACCGCAAAAATCGGTGAATGTGCCACCAATATCTACACCAATACGAAGATACCTGGATGAGCGCGTCGATTCTGAGGACCGTAGCGGAGCGCTGGTTGGTACTTCAGGAGTTGTTTCTATAAGCATCTGGCTTCCCTACAAAGTGAACGCATCCGCCATTGCTGCAAACGGGCCAACTTCAGCGATGGCCTCGTCTATCTGACGGGGAGTTGGCCGAAAGTTCGACACTTACATCCGAAGGTAAAGGTGAGAATCGCCGACATTTAGTTATTTCTATAATCAATCTGGCTGGAAGCCGACTGATACGAAGGAGCGGCTATGGCTCCCAAAGGGATGCAAGATGGTTATGGTCTCAGTGACTTAGCGTGCGAACCATTTCAGCTTCGGAATATTTTGTAAGGGAAAAAGCGTCGTATCAAGAGCATCCGTTTTGATCAAGAAACTCGACCCAACAGATCGATAATCCATTTCCTGACCAATTTGGCACATCGTCGTGCATGCTTGGAATGATCCGCGGCAGATGTTTGTGTCCGTCGTTCTTCGGAAGACCTGAACGCCTGTGCAAAGGACCTCCACTAATCGCGATCACCACTCGTGGACACGTTCCGCGACACTCGTCCGATGCGACCAATTTGGCGCTTCGCCGTCCACTCCAACTATAACTTTTCCAGATACACCCCCCAAAATATCGACTTTGACACTTATTGTGATTTTTCAAATAATTCGGTGCGAAATCAAAAAAATGGAGTGGAACATGATCAACATAGTAAAAGCGGGAGCTGTTATCGCGATGGCGTCGTGCTTGATGGCCGGAACGTCGTTCACATCTAGCGCGTACGCAGAAACCCTGCGAGTTGGTGTCCAAGCACCGGACATCACCAATATGGATCCCGCGCGTGCCACCACGACCCAGGATCTGACCGTCGTGTCCTGGATGTTCAACGGCCTTGTCCGGTTCACTCCAGGTACGGCCGACCCATCAAAAATCGAACCCGATCTTGCAGAGAGCTGGACCAGCTCTGCCGACGGTCTCACTTGGACGTTCAAGCTTCGCAAGGATGTGAAGTTCCACGGTAACTACGGTACGCTTACCGCTGACGACGTCGTCTTTTCACTTGAACGGGCTAAAAATCCGGAAACTTCCGCTTACGCGAGCGACTATGCAGCGTTCAAAACGATCGAAGCCGTCGATCCCGCGACCGTTCGCATCGTTCTCAGCGAACCAGTTCCCGGTTTTCTCGGCCTGATCGCGAACTATCACGGCGGCAATATTGTGAGCAAAAAAGCCGTTGAAAAAATGGGGGCTAATTTCAAGAGCAGTCCGATCGGGACCGGCCCATTCACATTTGACAAAGCCGTCACGCAGCAGTCGGTATATCTGAAAGCATTTCCGGAATACTTCCGTGGGAAACCGAAAATCGACGACATTCGGGTCGATTTGATTCCATCGGATTCGAGCCGCGAGCTTGCATTCCGATCTGGCGAGCTCGATCTCATTTACGGCAAACGCGAGCAGCGTTGGGTCGATCAGGCAAAAACGTGGGACGGCGCAGTCGTCGATGTTTTTGCCCCAGGTGAATACCGTACGGTATTTTTGAATATCCAACACAAGCCACTGGACAATGTGAAAATTCGCCAGGCAATCGCCCATGCCGTGAACGTCGATCAGATCATCCAGTTTGTTGGAGCCTCCGTGGCAGTCAAAGGCTGCTCAGTTGTCCCGTCCGGCTATCTTGGCGAAGATTGCGCATGGACGTACAACTATGATCCGGATCTATCGAAAAAGCTTCTTAAAGAGGCCGGCGTTGGTAACAGCTTGAAGCTGTCAGCAATCGTATCGTCGAACACGACACAGTTACCCATCATGGAAGTTATTCAGGCGCAGCTGGCCGAAGTTGGCATTGCTCTTGAACTTAAAGTCGTAGATCATCCGACCTACCATGAGCAAATCCGAAAGGACCTCAGTGATATCGTCTTTTATGGCGCTGCGCGTTATCCAGTAGCTGATAGCTACCTCAGCCAGTTTTATCACTCCGACGCATCAGTCGGGAAGCCGACTGCCGTGACCAATTTTGCTCACTGTGATGCCGGTGACGCCGATATCACGGCAGCACGAAAGGCCGCAACCGACGAGGAACGGTTGAAGTTTTGGTCTGCCGCCCAAAAGAAAATTAGCGAACAGGTATGCAGCGTACCTCTTTTCAGCCTGATGCAGGTCTGGGTTCGCAGCAAGGCTCTCAACTACGGCTACGATCTCACGGGTTCCTTGAACCTTTCGCCGCCTATCACCGAACAAACAACCATCAGCCGCTGATCTCACTTCCCCGACTAAATCCCGGCATTGGCAACAACAGAGTTGCCATGCCGGGAGCTTTTTAAACCGAGACTTTCGGTGATTGTGCAGCGACGTGAATTTCCTCCACGAAGTCGGCAACCAAAACGCTGTTTCTTGCTCGAAGCGGGCGAATAAGCACGTAATCTGACTCAACGACCGGCCTGAAAGGCCTGACTTCGATCCGACCGGCGACATGCTCTAGGGCTAGTGGATCGGCGACAGTCACACCCAATCCGGCTGCCACCATCTCTGTAACATTTGGAGCAGTAGTCGCCTCAATCACGATATTTGGAATCACTCCGAAACGTTCGAAGACAGCATCAAGATTGCTTCGTGTCATCCCTCTCGGCGCAAACGCGATAAATGGTTCATCCTGGAGATCGGTTGGGGACAGCTCTGACTTGCCGGATAGCCTGTGACCTAGCGGCATCGCCACGACATACGGCGGACATTTCACCCGATCAATCTGCACCGACGAGTGTTCTAATCCACTCACAACAAGCGCCACATCTAACCGACGAAGCAGCACTGCTTCTGTCAAAAACTGCGAGCTACGCGCCTCGATGGAGACAAAAACATCTGGATGCCGCGCCTTGAAGCCTGCAATCGCCCGGGTGATAAACGGCCCTGATAGGGCTGGCATGGTGCCTATCAGGATATGCCCGTGCTCCTCGCGACGAATTGCATCCACGGCGCGCGCGAGTTGATTGACGCCACCAAATATCCGTTCGACCTCCTCATACAGGCGCATACCGCGGCCTGTCGGTACCAGCCGGCCACTTTCGCGCTCGAAGAGTTGCAAGCCTGTATCTGCCTCCAGATCTTGGATGAGCTTGCTTGCGGCAGGTTGTGAAATCCGAAGGACATCGGCGGCACGGCTTACCGTGCCTGACTCGACCACTGCCATGAGTGCCTCGAGCTGCCGCAAACTTGGATATCTCATTGGCTATAACCTCTACGAATACCGCACAGAAATAAACGACTTTGACTTTCTACCTCGCTTTCCTAAGCTCAGCAACAATTTGATGGAGATCAAGGTGGACGCAGAAGTAATTGTAGTGGGCGGGGCCGTTGTTGGCTCCGCGCTGGCCTACGGGATAGCCAAACTCGGGAAACGCGTCATCGTCCTGGATGGACAGGATCAGGACATGCGTGCCGCGCGTGCGAATTTCGGGCTCGTCTGGACCCAGGGAAAGGGCGCAAACGCCCCAGCTTACCAGCAGTTAACGGGTGAAAGTTCCGATCTGTGGCCGGATTTTGTTCAAGAGTTGGCTGAATCGGCGGGTGTTGGTATCGACTACTCCCGACCAGGAGGCTTTGTTTACTGTCTCAGCGAAACCGAATACGAAAATCGAGAAACACTCAATAAGCGGACACACAATTACCTGTCTGCAAGCGATTTGAGGATGGTCGATCGCTCTGAGCTAGAGCGAATGATGCCAGCAGTCGCATTCGGGCCGGAGGTCGTCGGAGCAAGTTACTGTAAGGCTGATGGTCACGTGAACCCATTACAGCTTCTTGCCGCCATGCAACGAGGTGTGACTGCTCACGGTGGAAAAATTCTGTTCCGCAACACCGTACAATCCATCACTCCCGGCGCTGACGGATTTACCGTCACCGCAGCGCTTGGAAGCTATAAAGCACCATGTGTTATCGTCGCTGCCGGGCATGCGACGCCTTCGCTTACAGACCCGCTTGGCTTCAAAATTCCGCTTAAAGCAGATCGTGGTCAGTTGCTTGTTACGGAACGCATTGAACCACTCCTTCCCTATCCTGCAAGCGGACTGAGGCAGACGTCCGATGGCACTGTAATGATCGGTGCGACGAAGGAAAATGTCACAGATCGCGGTGTTACTGTTGCTTCGGCAACGAAGCTGGCCTTGCGCGCAACGCGGATAATTCCTGCTCTGGCGTCAGCGCGTCTTGTCCGCCAGTGGAGCGGCTTCCGGGTTCTGCCACCCGACGGTACGCCGATATACGCTCAATCCGAGGAATATCCCGGCCTCTTTGCGGCCGCTTGTCACTCGGGCGTGACGTTGGCCGCTGCCCATGCCGCTATCGTGGCGCCTGCAATGATCGAAGGCCGGTTGTCTACTGACCTGTCCGCTTTTTCAAATGGAAGATTCGATGTTCAAAAGTGTGCTTGAGCGGCCGGACAAGACGGCTGACATGACCATCCTAGTCAATGGCGTCGAGACCATCGCTTGGGAAGGCGAAACCGTTGCCAGCGTGCTGCTGCGCGTTCCGGAAGCGGGACGTCGCTCTCCCGTCAGCGGCAAACCACGGCTTCCTTACTGTCAAATGGGAGTGTGTTTCGAGTGTCTCGCCATCGTTGATGGCATTGCGTCAACACAGGGGTGTCTCGTCCCAGTTCGCCACGGGATGCGTATTGAAAGTCAGCGCGGACCCCGGGAGATTTCACGATGAACTATGACGTCGCAATCGTCGGGGCCGGGCCGGCCGGAATGAGCGCCGCGATACGTTTGCGTGAGCTGGGTGCCTCTGTGGTTGTCATTGATGAACAACCATCGCCGGGAGGGCAGATATTCCGCGGTGTCGAGCGCAACGTAAAAAGCCCGGTTTTTGAAGCTCTTGGCACAGACTACCAGAAAGGTCAGGCGCTTACCGCGGCTTTTCGCGCATCCGGCGTGGAATATCTCCCGTCAACTCAAGTCTGGCAGATTGAAGACTCCTGGAGCCTTTTCCTTACATCGGAGGGCAAGGCGCGTCGTATCACGGCTCGCGCGGTGCTGCTCTCAAACGGCGCACAAGAACGACCTGTACCGTTTGAAGGTTGGACGCTGCCAGGAGTTATGACGGTGGGAGCCGCCCAGATCCTTCTGAAATCTGGTGGAATGTTGCCAGAAGGCAAGGTCTGGATCGCCGGTGCAGGACCATTGCCACTCCTCTATGCCACCCAGTTCCTGAATCTTGGTGGACGTATAGCCGGCTATCTCGATACTGCGGCATCCCCGAAATTGTCTGCCGTAAGTCGATTGCCGCGAGCCTGGAGGGACTTCGGCGGCCTGCTCAAAGGACTGCGCTGGCTCCGCGACATAAAACGTAGCGGCATGATGGTTCGGGGTTTCTCTGACCTGCGAGCCGACGGCGACCAGTGTCTGAAGTATCTCACATGGGAAGCGAAGGGAAAGCGTCATCGCGTTGAAGCGGACGTGCTGTTGGTCCATGAAGGTATCGTGCCGCGTATCCATGAGACCCTGGCGCTGAACTGTGATCACCACTGGAACGAGGAGCAGGGATATCTGGCGGCGAAGCTAGATCGATGGGGAGAAACCAGTCGCGAAGGGCTTTTCGTTGCAGGTGATGCGGGCGGAATTGGGGGCTGGCTTGCCGCGACTATCTCCGGAGAAATCGCTGCGCTTGGAATTGCCAGCAGACTTGGAATTTCTTCAGAAACAGAGAACCTTCGCCGCGCATCTAAGCTCGATCAGCGCCGTAAAAGAGCCTTCGCATTGCGTCCGTTCCTCGATGCTATGTACCCGCCTCCACGGAACCGGCTCGACGACGATGTCGTCGTATGTCGATGCGAAGAAGTCACTGCGGGGGCCATCCGAGCTGCCGCCCGTAACAGCCCCGCCGATCCGAGCGCAGTCAAAGCTGCTACGCGCTGCGGAATGGGGCCCTGTCAGGGTCGCCAATGCGGCTATACGGTCCAGGCACTACTGGCCGAGGTTCATGATCTCCCGATCAAGGACGTGAACTTCTTCCATATCCGTCCGCCGCTCAAGCCGATTACGCTTGGCGAAATCGCGTCTCTGGAAGATGTGGCAGGTGCGACATGAATGCGGACGTCCTGGTCATAGGAGGTGGTCTTCACGGTATTTCGGCCGCTCTGCAAGCAGCGCAACGAGGTGTATCTGTACACCTCGTCGAGCGACATTTTCTCGGAAGCCACGCTTCCGGCGCAACCGCCGCAGGCGTGCGAACACTTGGTCGGGATGTAGCGGAACTGCCCCTAAGCATCGAGGCTGCCGAAGCCTGGCATGGCATGGAAGCTCTCGTCGGTGACGACTGCGGTTTCGTCGCCTGCGGCCAGTTACAGGTTGCGGAAGACGAACAGTCTCTGAACGAGATCGAGGCGCGCATCAAGCGGCTGGAAGCCATGGGACATCATCACGAGAAGCTTGTCGGCCCTGAGGAAATGCAACGCCTTCTGCCCGGTCTGTCTGCCCACTGTCTGGGCGGCGCCTGGGTGTCGAGCGACGGCTCCGCCGATCCGCATCGCGCTGTCCGGGCATTCCGGGACGCAGCCATCAAGGCCGGAGTGAAGATCGCCGAAGAATGCCTGGTGATCTCCATGATCCGATCGGAAAACGGTTGGCGCGTCGAGACGACGTGCGGCGCATTCGAAGTCGAACTCGTCGTCAACGCGGCAGGCGCGTGGGCGGATCACGTCTCGGCTCTCGCGGGAGATCCGCTACAGCATGCGATCCGAACCTCAATGATGGTCGTGACGGAACGTAGCGTCCCGAAAATCAGCCCGGTCGTCAGCTCGTTCGGCAAGAAGCTTTCATTGAAGCAGACATCCCAAGGCACCCTCCTGATCGGCGGCGGATCGCAAGGCAGGCTTGCCGCCGACAGGCAGTCGGCGGCGGTCGATGTCGTCGCGTTGGCGGCGTCGGTACAAGCGGCGGTCCGGGTCTTTCCTGAACTGCAGAACGTCCGGATCGTCAGAACCTGGGCGGGCATGGAAGCCATGACGTCAGACCACCGTCCGGTCATCGGATTGTCGAAAAAAGTCGAAGGCTTGATCCATGTTTTCGGCTTCTCCGGGCATGGGTTCCAACTTGTGCCCTCTGTCGGAAGAGTTATCGCCGATCTGATCTGTCATGGTCAGACAAATTCCAATCTGGACGCCTTCTGCCCAGGTCGCGTCTCTATCGAAAGGGCCGCCGCATGATAGGTTATGCGATCCGAAGACTTCTATTGGCGATCCCCACATTGATCGCCATGCTCACCATGGTTTTTGTTCTGGTTCGACTTGTACCGGGTGACGCCGCGGTTGCCATGCTGGGTGACCGCGCCAGCGATGCGGCGCTTCAAGCGCTTCGTGCACAGCTTGGGATCGATCAACCCATCGGCGTCCAGTATTTGCGTTTCCTTTCGGACATGCTGACCGGAAATTTCGGTACGTCGATGGTGAGCGGTCGCACGGTGCTGGAAGAGGTGGCGCTGGTCCTGCCCTATACACTTGAACTCGCCGCAGCCGCGATGATCATCGGGACGTTGCTCGGAGTACCGCTAGGAGTGATAGCTGCCGTTCGCCGCGATCAATGGCCGGACTACCTCAGCCGCATCCTGTCGCTCGTTGGCTTGTCCTTCCCGGGGTTCGTCTCCGCGATCCTGATGCTCCTGGCTTTCGCGGTTTGGCTACAGTGGCTGCCGGTGATGAGCCGCGCTACCAGCGACCCGGTCGATCATCTCCGCAATCTCCTGCTCCCGGCACTGAACCTAGGGCTGATCATGACGGCTTACATCGCACGAGTCACCCGCTCCTCCATGTTGGACGTCATGGGCGAAGACTATATTCGCACCGCACGCGCCAAGGGTGTCCGATCACGGAACCTCATTCTCCGGCACGCCCTTGGCAACGCCCTCATTCCGATCGTGACGGTTGTAGGTCTGTATTTCGGCACCCTGATAGGCAATTCGGTTCTGACCGAGATCGTCTTCACCCGCCCCGGCCTTGGGAAGCTCATACTGGGCGCACTGCAGTCTCGTGATTACACGATGCTCCAGGGACTAATGGTCGTTTTTGCAACCTTCGTCATCATCGTGAATACGATCACCGATCTCATTTACGCCCTCGTCGATCCCAGAGTGAGTCTTGCCCAATGACCGACGTCGCTGTCTCCCAAGCCGCGCCAGAGCGGCAACCAAACCCGGTCCTGAAGGCATTCCGTCGAAACCGCTTTTCGTGGATCGGCATTGGCCTTCTGACCTTGATTATTTTGCTCGCCGTTTTCGCGCCGCTTATCGCGCCATACGACCCCTTGAAGCAGAATATTCTTCATCGACTGACCCCGCCCTCCGCACAATTCTGGTTGGGAACCGATAGTTATGGCCGAGATGTTCTTTCCCGCCTCCTTTACGGAGCGCGCATCTCGCTATCCATCGGATTTCTGTCCGTCATGATTGCGATGGTGGTCGGGTCTGCGCTGGGGATTCTGGCAGGCTACATCGGCGGCATATTCGATCAGATTGTGATGGGTATCGTCGATGTCATGCTGTCCTTTCCCACCCTTCTGTTGGGCTTGATGGTTGCCGCTATGCTCGGTGCCAGCTTCGAGAACCTAATCATCGCGATTGCAATCACAGAGACCGCACCGTTCGCTCGCGTCGCCCGGGCACCAACGATTGCTATGAAACGGCGTGATTTCGTTGAGGCGGGACGGTCGCTGGGTTTCTCGCCACTCCGGATCATGGGCGTTCATATACTCCCGAACATTCTATCGGACATTGTGGTCGTCGCATCGCTCTGGATGGCCTCCGCCATTCGAACGGAAGCATCGCTGGCCTTCATCGGCCTTGGCGTTCTGCCGCCAACCGCCACGTGGGGCGGCATGATCCGTGAGGGTTTCGAAAACATCCTGAGCGGATGGTGGCTCGTTGTGTTTCCTTCGCTTGCCATTCTCCTTACCGTACTCGCCCTCAACATACTTGGTGACGCGCTCCGTGACGCGATCGATCCGAAAACAAGGAGCGCGCAATGACCGTGCCAATTCAAGAAAGCGTCGCCGGCCGAACTCCGGCCCACTTTGCCCCGGTGCTCTCCGTCCAGGATCTGACGACCTCATTCAAGATCGAGAACGGCTGGAAAGAGGTCATTCGTAATATCTCGTTCGATATCGCGCCCGGTGAGACTGTGGCGATCGTCGGAGAGTCCGGCTCCGGCAAATCCGTCACTTCGCTTTCCATCATGCGGCTTCTGGCGGCACGGTCGAGCAAAGTGGAAGGGAAGGTCATTCTTGCCGGAAGAAATCTCCTTTCGCTCCCGGAAGAGGAAATGCGTCAGGTCCGCGGCAATGAGATCTCAATGATCTTTCAGGAGCCAATGACCTCGCTCAATCCGATCATCCCGATCGGCAAGCAGATCGCTGAAGCGCTGACCGTTCATACAGAAATTTCCGCAGCTGAAGCCAAGGGCGAAGTCCTGAGATTGCTTGAAAAGGTTCGGATTCCCAACGCCAAGGGCCGGTACGACGAATATCCGCATCAGTTCTCTGGGGGCATGCGTCAGCGCGTCATGATCGCCATGGCGCTCGCCTCCAAACCGAAGCTGCTGATCGCCGACGAGCCCACAACAGCGTTGGATGTGACCATCCAGGGTCAGATTCTTGATCTCATCAAGACCCTGCAGGAAGAGGAAGGTACTTCGGTCCTTTTCATTACCCACGATATGGGTGTCGTGGCGGAAGTGGCGGACCGAACGATCGTCATGTTTCGCGGGGATGCGGTGGAAACAGGAGCGACTGACGACATCTTCCATCGGGGTAGACATCCGTACACGCGTGCGCTGCTTTCGGCTGTACCGCGCCTTGGCTCCATGGCGGACCGGAAACTGCCATTGCGGTTCCCGATCGTCGACAGCAAGACTGGCGAAGAACAGCCGCTCGCCGAGGTGAACGATACTGTCGCCCGGCACAAGGCGCCGATCCTCGATGTCAAAGACCTGACAATGCGGTTCAACATACGTTCCGGCTTTTTCAGCCGAAAAGCAGGCGCCGTGCACGCGGTCGAGAAGGTGTCCTTCAACCTCTTCCAAGGAGAAACCCTCTCACTCGTCGGGGAATCGGGTTGTGGCAAATCGACGACCGGCCGATCAATCACACGTCTCCTGAATCCGACTAGCGGCAACGTCGTCATTGATGGTCACGATGTCATGAAGCTCGATCATTCCTCGCTTCGTAAAATGCGTCGCTCGATCCAGATGGTGTTTCAGGATCCATATGCTTCACTCAATCCGCGACTGAGCATCGGCAGCGCCCTTGTCGAGCCATTTATTCAGCATCGGCTTGGAACGGCATCGCAAGCGCGCGACAAGGCCGCCGCACTGATGGAAAAAGTTGGGCTATCGCCCGAGATGATGAGGCGTTTTCCCCACGAGTTTTCCGGTGGTCAGCGGCAGCGCGTCGCCATCGCCCGCGCGCTGATGCTCGACCCAAAGATCATCGTTGCCGACGAGGCGGTTTCCGCGCTTGACGTATCGATCAAAGCGCAGGTTTGTAACCTGTTGCTTGATCTGCAACAGAGCCTCGACCTCGCCTTCCTCTTCATCTCTCACGATATGGCGGTCGTGGAGCGGGTGAGCCATCGCGTGGCGGTCATGTATCTCGGCGAGATCGTCGAAATCGGACCTCGCGCCGCCGTGTTCGAAAATCCCCAGCATCCGTACACCAAGAAGCTTATGGCGGCGGTACCTGTGCCGGATCCTGCGCGACGCAGGATCCGGCGGGGCATCGCAAGCGACGAACTGAAAAGCCCGGTCCGGCCGATTGGCTATGAGCCCCCTGCAAGACAGTACCGTGAAGTTTCGGAAGGGCATCTAGTCAGGATGGATGAGACAAACTGATGCACCGCACGCCCACGACAGGGCGCAACATCACGAAAATCATAAACCTACACCGACCGCGACATCTCGTGGTCGGCCTCTTTTTGAAAGGCCATCGCCAATGAAGGCAACAATAGCAGGGGCAGGCGCAATCGCAATGGGATATGCAGCCTTTCTGCTGCAGCGCGGCCACGACGTCAGCGTCTGGTCTCCGTCCGGCCAACGGACGAAAGCGCTTGTCGAGGGTGCCCCGTTAAAGGTCACCGGTGTGATTACCGGAGAATTTCATCCAGGCGTTTGCCGGAATGCAAAAGACTTGGCGGAGGGCGACGTCATTGTGTTGGCCCTACCTGCTTACGGCCATCGCTTCGTTCTAGACAGCCTGATCCCTCACCTGGAGCAACGACACACAATCATAATCAGTGCACACCTATCGTTTTCAGCCCTTTATCTGTCGAAGAAACTGGCGGAACGTGGAACTGTGATCCCGATCGTCGTCTGGAACACCACCGTTTTGACATCGAAAGCCCAGTCTCCGACCGAGGTTAAAATCGGGGCGATAAGAGGTAAAGTCGACATCGCGGCGGTCCCAGTATCTTGCTCCGTCTCCTCTCAGGAGACATGTGCACAACTGTTCGGCGACCGCTTCGCCGTCAAGGACGACATTCTCACAATCGTTCTTAGCAACACCAATCCTGAAAGCCATCTCGCAACGGCATTATGCAATCTCACTCGTATCGAGCGAAAAGAAAGCTGGGGCCAGAGAACCAACGTAACGCCCACCGTTGGCAGGCTCGTGGAGGCCATTGATAGGGAACGTCTCGCAATTGCGTCGGCCTATGGAAAGTTGGTCCCGTCTATTCTTGATCATTTCGCCAAATCTTTCGGGATCACGGCTGACAGTGTCGCGGAGGCCTCTGCCATTCTTGTGGAACGCGGTAACGACCCTTTGGGACCGGCAGACACTGAAACAAGGTATGTCCTCGAGGATGTTCCATTTGGTCTTGTTCCTGCGATTCAACTTGCAGAACTCGCGGATGTTGACGTTCCCTTGCACCGAAGCGGCGTTGAAATTCTGAATGCTTGTTATGGGCGGTCCCTTTCCGGCGATAACAACTTACTCGGAGAGCTGGATTTCGACACCATGGCGGCAGTGCAGTGTCTGGTTCCGAACGGATACAACGCCAAAGGCAAAATTGCTCAAACGAGCTACACGTAGTTTCTAACGCAAATGCACATTGCGTTCATATTAACGAGTTCACCCAGAGAGGAATAACCGACCATATGGACGTACAAATGCACAGACGTACGCTACAGCTTGATATATCCTGTCACCTGGCCATCATGAAGCTAGACAATAGGGGCAAATTCATTGGCATCATACATCTTTCCTTATATCACTGGAGTTTCTTCCGATGCAGTTTTTCCACGTACGACAAACATACGCGGACCCACGAAAGAAAATTAAAGCTTGGTCGGGACCACAAAAATTGAAGATTTCCTGATAAAACAAATGCACCCGTCATTCTGCGACATTTGAAGATAAGCTCACCTCAATTTTCAAAGGTTGAGGCCCATGCTCCTAGACTTTTAGCGTCAGTTGGCAGCCATTCCTGACTTTGCAGATCGAACCGTAGTCGCACCTCACGATTTATAAATAAGAAGTTGGCTTTGGTTGTCGAAGTATCCCATCATCAAAAACGATCAAACACAACAATTGCCAATATTTTCACCAAATGGCTGTACTCATCATCGGTGCTGGCACCTTGGGCTGTGCTTTAACTGCTGACCTTTGCAATCGAGACCGCGAAGTCTCGTTGTGGACACATCCTCATCACTCCGGCAACAGCGCCAACCTCCGCGATCAAGGGCTGAAAGCCAAGGGCGCTGTTTCTGGGCATTTCTGGCCTACAGTACACAGTGACCTTGGTGCTGCACTCAAAAGCGCTCGATCTGTATTTGTAACCATTCCTTCAAAAGCGGGAGCGCGTGAAGAACTGAGCTCTTATCTGAATCACTATGACCTAACCGAGAAACTGCTCTTCTGGTTGCCCGGGCACATGTCGAGCCTGTTAGGAAACCCTATTGCAACTGCTGCAACCATCGAGGCCTCCACAGCACCATATGGCTGCAGATGGGAGGACGGGGCTATCTATGTAAAAGCGATAAAAAATATAATTGAAATAGCGTCGCTCAATCCCCTCTCTGAAGAGACTCGTGACGAGGTTAGCTCCTTGTTTCCCCGGGGTGTTGAGTGGCGCGCCAATATTCTTGATGTAGCCCTTCTGAACACCAACGTTATATTCCACCCTGCTACCGTCATCATGAACGCCGACAGGATCAGAAATCAGGAGGATTTCTATTTCTACAAGGGTGGAATGACAAAAGAGGTTTGCGATAAAATGGAATTACTCGATGAGGTCAGAATTAAAATCGTGGAACGTTTCGGTTTTCAGGTTCTGCGTACCATTGATCTCGACAACCGCTGGTACGGGATGAACGAGCCGGATCTTGAATCATTTGCTTGCAACTCCCCGTCGCACAATGCCACGAAAGGGGTGCCGAAGGACATGAAGCACCGATACCTCACGGAAGACTGTCGCATCCTGCCTCTTTTCAAGGAACTAGCCCTGATGTTCGACATCGACACCAGTGCAATTGATTGGGTCCTCGACAATGCCTCTGAGCTCGCGAATGAAGACTTCAACGAGACAGGCATAACTCTGGAGAAATTGGGCATGGGTGAACTTTCTCCGGAGCATCTGACCGCAAAATGGGGAGCCTTATACCTGAAGATGTGTTGAACCCATAGCTATTATCGCGTGTGAGATTAAAGGGAACCTTTAGATAGTCGTGTGTTTTCTATGCCCGGGGCGGAAATTACACCGAGGAAGGGGGAGGTGGCGACGATGAGATGGACGATGAAGACGAGACTGCCGGAGCGGAAACAAGAGATTCTCAGACAGGTAACCTTATCAATTATCCGATCATTGCTTTAGGGTCATGCCATCTTTCGGCATAATTCCCGTCGACGACTCCTAATAAAGTCGCATAATCTATGAGAGTGTGCTTTGGATCTCTGTTATTTTTCGTGTTTCCAATGTCATCTAGTAACGAAATAAATACGTTATCTTCGTCTAAAAGCAGGGAATTTTTTCGGAAAACATCACCACCCATCATGGGTGTTTCTTGCAGTTTTCGAATCTAGCCTGGTAACAATCTAACGGGCGTCTATTTCTAACCATACCGTGAGATTGTGATTTAAATTAATTCAATGAACAACTTAACATCATTACTCTTAAATAAGAATATAATTATCTCTAAGTTTTACCGGGTTCGATTGAATATGACAAGAACTACAAGTTCAATACTATTGCCTTATTCCTTTAATACTTAATACAACGAGGTTCTCAGACACACCTTGACATAATAATAGATTTTATAAGCACCTCTATGATGCAACTACTAGAATGACATAGACTTCGAAACCCGGCGCCATTAAAACTAGACAGCACCATCTGACTCCACGTCATCAAGAGCAGCCTCAGGGAGGAAAGCTGAACAGCCCACAGCGATCAAGTGATAATCCAACGGTTGGCTGGCGTCTGGCATTCTCCTTTTCCAAATGTCCTTGCTTTGACCAAGTGTGTTCCGGACGGCTCCTACGTGCTTGAACTCGTTGCTGGCCTGAATTGTTAGAAAGTACGAGGACGAGTGTTCATTTCTGCTGTAGTTGATCCGACCACCGTCTCCGCTGAAGGCTTGCAGTTGCTCCCTCACCTGCCGGAATGTATAACTGTCAGAATAGGGCTCCAACGTCGTGGCAATCAATCCATCAGGAGCATTTGAAACTAGAACCATGCTTTGCCGGCATATCCGATAATTCTCTTCATCGAGATAGACGTACAGAAATTCCCCGCTAGGATCGATGATGTCGCCAGACTTAGTGTGCAGATCGGTTTGGAACTTTTTTCGATAAGCTTTTGAAAGCTCCGAGAGTTCATCCTGCAGTTGATCATCTTTGCCATGAGAAAGGCATGGTACAAGCCAACCTTGCCGAGTCATGCTCTTTCGATCCTGCGTTTTTAAGAAAAGAAACAGCTGAGCTTGGCTGCAATGGTAACAATTAGTGTCAAACTAAATATTAATAGGCAAACTGAAGACACTCCCCGCAAATTTCGCAGTTTTTGTCGCTTTCACGAATATCCGTGACTTTTTGCGCGAATAATGGAAATGATTCCCGGTGTATAAACAACGTATAAGAACTTATTTATAATGTTAAAAAAGGTGTATTTACTCTTATTCGTTCGATGACGAAAATGGAAGAACATTCATAAAACTTATGTTCTAAATGAACACTTAAATAGGTTATTTTACAATCATATCTATATCCAGACATCGTAATTTTAAGACGCAGTCTAGTATTTCCAAAGGAATTAAGAAGCTGTTCGCCAGCATAAATTTTGAAAACAGGATGATGTCTGAAGCACTTGCCGCCCTGCCACAACAAGACAAAGCTAAAAACAATTGCGAACATCTTATTCAAATGAAGACAGGTGTGACGCGGAGCTGGTGCAAACTAATACATTCCGAATGGATGACCTTCGAATCCGTCGTAAGCGGCTGCGTTAACTCGAGGGAATTTCTGTTCTTGTCGGCGTGCATGGATGAGATACTCCTGAGCGATCCCATGAATCAACTTATCCTCCATATCTGCGTCAAGCTGCAATAGCATATCGGATGTGATCTGGTTCTGGCTAGCAAACAACATGGCATATCGATATCCATCGATCTCTTTCAGTATGGGCCTCAGCCGAGGCTCTTTCCAAAGATCAACCAACTCTTGGATAATAGAAAGGCCTGCAGCGGGGCGTAACATCTGCTTAACTCTGGCCTTGGCCACTTTCATGAAGGTCTCCTCGTCTGCTAACTCGTGGCGAATAATATGCCAACGAAAATCCGCACTCCAATAACTGCTTTGCGCCATGCACTTGAGCAACGAGATAGATCCTCCCTCAAGAATAAGCCCGCCGTGGGCCTCATAATTATACACCTCCCCCATCAGCCTTTCATGAGCTTGCTTGGCTGCGATGATACCCTTCACCAGAGGCCGATCATCAAGGTATAGACGGCTCGTTCCTTTCAGTTCTTCCACTGTTGGTCGTCCGCTTCCGGTTGACAGCTGAGGACAACATTGGACCCGATCGAGCGAAAGGACTGGAAGCCCAGTCTGCTGGGCAAGAGCTACCGCGGTCGACGTCTTTCCTGTGCAAGTTGGACCGAAAATTAGACGCAGATCCATAAGTTTTTTGCGGTATCTTGAATACAAATTGATTTTTGGATTAGAGAAGTGTACTACCAGAGGCGGTTATATTGCCTCCTCGAGATTCCTTATTGAAGAGCAACTGGCTTTACCGTCTCCCCAAAGGGCAATTTGTTTTTCAACAAAGTGTGGGGCATGGCTGTCTCCTTGAAAGCAATTTGTCACTAACGAGGGCACCCTTAAGTCAAATAAGGCTGACTAAATCAGCAATACAGAGGCAGCTATTCATGCCACTCGGGGACGTTTTTCCGCGCTTTACTGCCATTTGTCTGCGCTGATTACACCATTGCTGGCGACAGAGTGAGATCTTTTGTAATATTTGATTAGGTGAGACGTCAAAATAAGGGCGACTATTTCACAATTGACGTAAATTTCCCTCTAGTTAGGCACATATGATAGCAATTCTTTAACAACGGCGTCTATTATTTACTTCTTGCAGTCGTTGTCATTGTAACAGAATCAAAGATATGGTTGAAATAACAGTGCCATTTCAATAAATGCGACAGTTAATATTTTAATTATTCATCATCATATTATGGCACGCTTCAACATCATGAAAGATCAATACAATAACATACATTTTTTCTTTTACGCCATTACCTTCGTTGTTGAAAATCAAGATTGCATTAATATGCAATTTATAAAACGTGCAATACTTGTAACAGGATCCGTAGATTAATTTCTATTGCGGTAGTTATATCTCTTCCAAGAGTGTTCGAGAGGATTGTCCTTTGCCAAAATACCTCCACAATTGTGGATAATTGCACAGACGGCGTTACACGCGGTCTGAATAGCGCCCTCCACCCATCCACCGGTGAAGGAACAACTGCAACCCGCCAAGTAAACTCCGGTATCATTAGTCATGTCCAGCGCTTGAAAGAAAAGTTCTTCAGAATAAAAATCCTCGCCACGCCGGTTGAGTTTGAAAGCTCCCCCGGCATTCTCGTCTGTAAGCCAATCATGTTGAACAACATTTTGGTCGTAATCAGCGCAGGCGGGAACTAGATGCTGGGCAAACTCCGGGAAAGATCTCGAAATTGCGTCCCGCAGCAGACAGAATCGCTCTTTTTTGTCGGGAACCGCCAACAGCTTGTGGGAGTCGTCCTCCCATGTATAACTGATGAGCACCAGACCTTTACCATTCGGATCCTGCGGCTCATAGTCCAGGCAGTACACTGCTTTTGCGATCCCGTCCATGAGGACACAGGACGGGAGGATATGGTCTAACCAAAATTTTCGTTCAGTCAGCAGGAAGAGTTTTGACGAGCCTGTCATATGGCTGTTATCAACCGCTTGGTTCACTGGTGCACGAAAAATGGTGGTATCGCATGTCAGACAATGCCTGAGTTGGATATTTGCGAGTCCAGATGTAACCACCACCTTATCATAAAGTTCAGATATCCCGCTCTTAAGCCTTATCTTTATTTTTGTCTTTTCCTTCTCAATCGCCCTGACTTGAACATGGCGTATACGCTGGCTTACAGACACACCGTTAACCACTTGAGTGGCTATTCGACGTGGAAGTTCTGAGATTCCTTCAGAGCACATCCGCTGATTTTCTTCATATCCGTTTATGACCAAGCGAAGGATCTCAATAAACCCGCTTTCAAAAACTGGACCAAACCCGCCAGATCCTATTCCCATTAGCTTGAATAGGTCCCAATCATGAGGGAAACTCCATGTTTCACCACCAGGAGGATGCGTGCCCAGAAAGATCCTCTCTATCGCTGAAGAGAAGGACTCCCTCCCGAAACGGTTCAGCCAAGTTTGCCAGGAGTCATGAGCCCGCCTAATGTCTCCTGATTTCAAGGCTTGAGTAATAGCAACAGGCGAAGCCAACACAATATCTCCCTCATGGAAACCGTCCTTCAAGAACGCACGCCAACCGCTGTAAACGCGATGGAACAGCTTCGGTGGCTGCTGCCCGGCTTTCCACATGTATCGGAGGCCTTGGTAGACCAAGTTAGTGTCGACTGTGCCGGGATTTGGGAACGGCCTCATCGAAGACAGGCCGTACCGCTCGAGGAAGAAAAACAAGCACGATGCAGCAGGAGGAAATCGCATCGCCCCCATTTCGGCCACCACGCTGGGAGCGTCCTGAAAGCATGTGACCAAAGCTTGCCTCCAACCCGATCACTTGCTTCATATATTGTAACATCGTCTACAGCAGCATGAAGCAGTTCGCTTGCCACCACGAGTCCGGAAATGCCAGCGCCAATGATCGCCACTTTTGGCTTAGGAACATCTTCCGGAAAGAAGCCGATCCGTCCACTATCGGAACATTGGTCAAAAAACGATCTGTAGTCATAGAGCAAGTCAATTGTTGGAAAGGAACCTGCCGAAGCCTTCAGCATCAGGTTTCGACCATAAGCTACCATGTCAAATGGTACGGCCTCTTCAAGGGTCAGGGTAAACCCGGTAACGCGTTTCGTCGTGCCTTTCTCGTACGGCGGCATTTGCAGGGTTCGGGAGCGGGCAGTCTTAGAGATTGAAATGGCCACGAAATGACTAAGATCGCTGGATGCACATCTTTTACCGCTCAGCAAAAACAGGGTTTGGAGAAGTTGTGCTTCGGAGAAATCCATACAAAATGGTGCAAGGTCGATGGCAACGAGACCACTCACTCTTGCTCGCGCCCAAGGTTCCGATTCAAGTATCCGCCCCAGAATTTCCTTGCCAACATAGATGTAAGCGGAGAGGGCTGCTACCTTCTCACCAGCTGAGATCTCGGGAAAGCGACCGTCGGCCAGCCTTTTGCAAGCTAACCCAGCGCTGCACTCGCCGGAGATTTGAGTAATCCTCCTTCCCCTAGAAGCTTCACGTTCTGAGAAGGCATCGGAAACCCTGCGGTCCAATTCATCAGCCTTATCGACCATTATCAGATCCACCATTTTGGTAGAGAAATGATCGCACTGGTTATCAAGGAGAGCTGAAGCTGACATTGCTAGAAAAGATTGGTCTTTGTGTAGATAACTAACGACATCAACCGTTTCTATTTAAGTTGCAAATCGGGGAACATACTGTTCATTGACATCCCAATGGAAAGCGACAATTTGGGCATTTTTTAATACAATATTCACGCAGGTCCACCTCGCCGCTCAATCAAGTTGAATATTGATTGATACAATACTGTTTCCGTTTGAAAAAGCGACCTTAGTGCCTCCAATGATTAGTATCATACGCCGTGATTGCGGAATTCCCTCCAATAATCGCGCAATTTGGGTCAAAGCGCGGTATATTTATTTAATCTGAAATGGCCCTGAAATCCCCAAACCAGAAAAATGGTGCCCATTACCTCGTTAGCACAAACCCTAGAACGCCTGAGACGGAAAGACTACTCCTGCTTAGAACTAGTAGAAACTCTGATAGCGCGTTGCCAAGCTGCAAAACCATTAAATGCCCTTCTGGCTACAGACTGGGATGGCTTGCGGCGAAGCGCCAAAAAAATTGATCGTCATGGAAACGCCGGATTAGGTCTTTGCGGCATTCCACTCTGTTTTAAGGCGAACATCGCGACCGGCATATTTCCTACAAGCGCTGCTACTCCGGCGCTGATAAACCACTTGCCAAAGATACCATCCCGCGTCGCAGAAAGACTTTTTTCAGCTGGAGCACTGCCGGGTGCCTCGGGAAACATGCATGAGTTATCGTTTGGAATTACGAGCAACAACTATGCCACCGGTGCGGTGCGGAACCCGTGGAATCCAAGTCTGATACCAGGAGGCTCAAGCGGTGGTGTGGCTGCTGCGGTGGCAAGCCGATTGATGTTAGGCGGCATAGGCACCGATACCGGTGCATCTGTTCGCCTACCCGCAGCCCTGTGTGGCGTAGTAGGATTTCGACCGACGCTTGCTCGATATCCAAGAGATCGGATAATACCGGTCAGCCCCACCCGGGACACCGCCGGAATCATAGCGCAGTGCGTAGCCGATGTTATAATCCTCGATCAGGTGATTTCCGGACGGTCGGCGAAAATTTCACCCATGCCGCTGAAGGGGCTTCGGATCGGCCTCCCCACTACCTACTTTTACGATGACCTTGATGCTGATGTGGCCTTCGCAGCTGAAACGACGATTCGCTTGCTAGCCAACAGAGGCGTAACCTTTGTTGAAGCCGACATCCCCCACCTAGAGGAACTGAATAGTGGGGCAAGTTTGCCAATTGCGCTTTACGAATTTCCACACGCTCTAAAAAAGTATCTCGACGATTTTGTGGGAACAGTTTCTTTTTCTGACGTTATCAAAGGAATTCGTAGCCCCGATGTAGCGAACATTGTCAGTGCGCAAATTGATGGGCATCAAATTTCCAACGATGAATATGAACTGGCGCGTCAATCCTTCAGGCCAAGGCTCCAGGCCACTTATCGGAATTACTTCAGACTCTATCAGTTAGATGCAATCCTTTTCCCAACTGCACCCTTAGCGGCCAAAGCCATAGGTCAGGAGTCGTCAGTCATCCACAATGGCTCAATGATGAACACTTTCAAGATCTACGTGCGAAATGTGGACCCAAGCAGCAACGCAGGCCTACCTGGGTTGAGCCTTCCTGCCTGCCTTACACCTGATCGCTTGCCTGTTGGAATGGAAATTGACGGATTAGCGGGGTCAGACCACCGTCTGTTAGCAATCGGGGCAGCATTAGAAAAAGCCATAAATTTTCCTTCCTTTCCCGATGCTTTTAATTAGCTGTATGCCACGCCACTTATTGTCTAATAAATCTGCACTTCAGTTAGCATTATCTGAATGTGATAGAAATTTCTTCAGACAGGCTTGTCGTTCCCGAAATCAAAACAGCTACTTGATATATATATTCTACAGTTATTGCGTCTCCACGGAACAGAATACGCATTATCTTTTGACTCAATAGTGAATTAGATTCCCAAATAAAATTAAAGTAGAGAATTTCGTAGGCTGCACCTACAATTTGTTTTGAGCGCCAGAACGGCTCAAAGATTAGACAGGGGCCCCAAGCCAAAAATATTAACCATATATATCTTTAGCAAATAATTTATCACTCATAAAGCACGCAACAATACAACATAGAATTCATAGTACATATGGGAAATACGCTGATTATCTTAATGCTGGCTACAGCATTTTATTATCATTACATAGGATCGATACATTTCGTTACAATCGGACACTGTTGCTTCATCCCCGCTGACACACCTCTGCGCATTAGACCAAGCGCTTCAACAAGAAGGTGGGAGCCATTGACCACCACACCTTGGGTTCTTTTTCAGCCCGTTATCATGAAAGAGGGCTTTGCCGACCGCGATTATTTCAACACAGAAAGGATCAACCCGGGATGGCGCTAAGAAGCTATCGCAGCCGATCTTCATATGCGAGAAACTTGGATTTTGAAGCGAAGTAGGAAGGAAAGCAATATAAGCATCCAAATCATGTGTTTCATTGCTTGTATTCTGACAGACGTTGTTGTGCCACGACCTCATAGTTTCTTTTGTTATTCCTTCCGCATAGGGTGGAACGGTGGAGATGACTACGCCTTCGTCGGAAACGCCGTCATAAAATCGCTTGTGTGCGTACTTTCGCATTGCTTGAAACGAACAATAAACGTACATTAGTGAATCATTGAGTATAATATACAGGGGTATACCTGCTGGGCCTGGCAAGCAAGCAACTTCGCAAAAGCGCTTGACCACTTCATCTATAGCTGGATCAATGGGAACATCAGTATTAATGATGGAATTCATCCAGGAACGTTGAGCAGGTATGAGATCCTCTTGTGCAAAGCTGCGATAAGCAATCTCTGTGTGACGTAGGACGAGTTTAAGTTCACGCCGATCTTGTATATTCGAGCTGTCGATAATGTTGAATATCGGTCGACTGTGATACATATCGAACTAGTTACTTATTTTTGAATGTAAATTTCAGTCACAGTCAATAATTAAACGCGCTTCAGTGCCCCTTATATTGGGCGACTCTATAGCATCAATCACGGGATTGGTTTGAAATTAATTGAGTCGAATCTCAACGCCGAAGTATTTCGTCCTTTTACCCTATTAAACTATTTATCTTGATGGAGGATTTTTCAAAAATGGGGCCTGCCTTTCGCTGAAAACACCGACAAAGGTGTGATGTTAGGTCGAAAATTTGAAGATTTGCGCAACTAAT
Organism: Agrobacterium tumefaciens; assembly: GCA_025559845.1. Lineage (NCBI taxonomy): Bacteria > Pseudomonadati > Pseudomonadota > Alphaproteobacteria > Hyphomicrobiales > Rhizobiaceae > Agrobacterium > Agrobacterium tumefaciens. The sequence continues at coordinate 132,687 of CP048472.1, read as the reverse complement.
CGGATAGTGGCCGACAAATTGACGCCGAAAATAACAATGACTGATTATCCGTGGAGTGATTCCAGCTAAGTTATGCCCCACAATAAAATATTAGCTAAAACTGTCAGCATTTGTGCATTATTTAAGTACTCCATTTGGCAATATCTATATACTCCACGACAAATTTTGCTTGTCACTTTTAGATCGAAATCGCTGCAATTCCCGCCGTGCACCCGGCAATTCGCTTTAGCTCGCAAATGGCTGTGAATGTAAGAGTACTTTATATTTTACTCACCATGTCGTGTCGTAACCTCCCGTTTTTTTGCGCAGGTCCTTTGTCAACGTAAGCCACTCAAGGTGGAAGGAACCGTTTGGCCGGCTTGGACACTCCATTGGGATCTACCAGAAAACGTTACTCCCCCCGAGGTTCTCGCACGCCATTCTGTCCCAAGGCTTCTAGAGCGGCTCGAGGAAGACCTGCCCTTACAGGTCATTGAGCACAGAGGAATGTTCAATTTAGGGAAACGAATTCAAGAATGCACCGCGAGCTCATTGTTGGCCGCGCTCGGGCAAGGAGGACGCAATCTGAGCGAGTTGGACGTCTGTTTAACTTCAGATAATGTAGCTATCGTTTCTCATGATCTTAACACTTGGCGAGTGTCTGAAAAGTTGGGAGATAAGCTTTTCAATGAAATTCACTCATCAAAAATCAAGGATGTACCTGTTATTATTCGAGAGGTATCAAATGGGATAATACAAGACAAGTATCTTGAAACCATTGATCATATTCCTTTGTTAACTGAAATATTCAGCAAGGTATTTTTGGCTAATCCAGATGCCACCATTTTCCTAGACGGTAGGAACTACGAGGCTCACGTGATTGTGGCTTGGCTTAGCCACCGGCCGGAATACCATCAAAGAGTTGTTGTACTTTTCTATACATTTGAATACCCACACGGCGGTGCCTTCGTTGATGCAGTTTTAAATGCCCAGCCCGCATCTGCTTGGAGGAAATCAATCGCCCTGATGCCCGCTCTTTTTCCTGAAGAACTGTGCCGACTGGCCCGTCTGCGTCAAGTTACTGAACCCACAGTCGATGATTTGTATTTGGCAGGCAAAGCCTGGTTTGATTCCATGCTAATGCAAGACATGAGGATCGTGGCGGCACATGTTGTTTTCTCCGGGGTGACCAGAAATTTGCTGGGCCAAGTTGTCGATAAAGATGTCTTGTTGGCTTTCGATTCAGATCAAGCCGCAGTGAGACTCGCGTATTACCTCAAGGAGGATACGATGATTAGAGCTAAACGCCCTCACCTGAAGTTTGCTGCGGTCACTAGATGCTATGACTTCGCAGCCCTCCTGGATTCCGGCGAGCGGGGTGAGTTCTCCATCGACATTAAAACAGGCAGGGCCCGACGTCATGAGACAGACGAGCGGAAACACATACGTTGGAGAAAAGGAACACCAGGAAATTCGGCAACAATTGCGGACTGGGTAATCTCAGATCGACCTGAAGATGAAATGGCTATCTGGGAATGGCGAAATCAAGGAATCGATCGTGAAGTTTCTCATCTAAGTCCACACTTGGATCTTAATATAGAAACGTCAAAATAAAAGTCTCGTAATTGAAACAATATGTTTATTAATTTCGATATATCAATGTGTTCACGCGTATTCTAAATTGCAGTGGCATAATTGGAGACCAGGTTTCTATTTTTGCGGCACGCCGCACTCGGTGACCCTTGGCCACGTCCATTTGTCTTTACGATTTTTTCAAAAATGCGATAATTTCGGGAAATCACTTCAAACTTAGTCGCTCGGATTCTCGATATTCAATAATTGAACTGCGAAATTATCGGGTTTGTGTTCGACAAATAATACCTATTAAATACCTATCTGATTACCTGTAGCAAACAACCATGTTCTATCAATATAGCATGATCGCTATTTTAAAATTTTTATTGATGGCCATATCAGCCAATAAAACATTTGTTTCAACAACATCACAAGGACCGCACTCGAACATAGATAATTATTTAAGCGAAAGCACAACCAGACAGCAAATTAATACAGATTCAGCGATTAAAGTAGAAATGCTTTGAAACAGATCGGAGCTTCTTGAAGAAGCGCTTCCAAGGTCTATGACGTTCATTCGGCACTCGATTTCCCGAAAGCAAGGGTTTGCAAGGATGATCTTGCGTCGGGGTCAGATTTGGAGGCCGCACGGGGTACACGGCGTCGGCTCCTAAAGCCGCTTCGGCCCAATTATCAGTTGTCTCCGCCGTTGGAACGTTGCGTGACAATTCGACACTGGCCCGAACATGATTCAAACGAGAACTCTCCCCGACGCTTTTCCAGTCCCAGGACGAGCCATCAGCTAGTATTTCGCTGAACAACGCTCTACCGAACGCGATGATGTGGCAAGGGAGTTCCAACCCTCCTTCTCGTAGAAAGAATTGGACATTTTCGCCACCCAGGTAAAACCGCGGCCCTCGCCGGAAAGCCGTGGTGGGAAGGAAGGCCACAAAATGACTCAAGTCTTCTTCGCCGGTTCCAGCTTCGACGCGATTTCCATCGCGTAAACGCTTGAACAAACATCGCACCATTTCGATTGTAACTCCGGTTCGGTAAGGAGCTAACGTGCATGCGAGAAGGTTCGCCCTTCCGAATTGGCAAAGATCCTTAGACTGCACATGACTCAGCATAGCTTCCCGGGAACAATAAACATAGATTGGCGCCGCGTCTTTACAGATCACCTCCTGCTCTGCGATGGACTGAAGCGTCGGCGGACGAGGAAATGGGAGACGAAGATATAACGCGGAAATTTCGTTTTTTAGCGCGCTCTCTGCCAATCGTCCCCGCCAGTATTTCGTCCAAATCTCCTGATAAATCAGGAGATTATCGCGGATATAGATATGATATAGGATGCATGCACTGGTCAAAAATAGATGCATTTCCATTCTGTCATTAATAGATTCAAGACTAAGCGGAGCGAAGCCTGGACGTGGTGGAACCATCATATCTATTTGCAGAAATGGTCTTCACCTCATCCGCTCAAAAGGCTTTAAATAGACCCTGAATCCAATTACACAGTTCGTCACACACAAGATAACTTTCGCTTACGACTATTTCCCGCTATTCATTGACTTTGTGTGGCATCAAAACGTATATGTCGTTATATGTATGGTATTCTTTTAAAACTATAGGTATCCGAGGTAATTGCCTGGGAATAAGAACTTTGAACAGCATGTTTACTATTTTACGACATATCGCACTGTTCTGTATGAATATTTGTTTCAAAAACACAAACAAACGAGATAATTTATTTCGCTTAGAAAGATGCTACAGTGCTTGAAAACAGAACGTAGTACATAGTGGCAATAGCCCACGATCTGCTGCCGACGTGCAACAGCAGATTATCATAACTTAAAAGATATTTCACAATAAACCGGTAAACGGCGATGCGGACCTTCTGGCTTCATTCCAACGCTTAGTTTCTTACAGGCAGGTGTTTGTCTTTCCGGTGAAGCAACAACGCAGAATTCCAAGACCAGAAGGCCTTTTTTTGGCAGCGGGATAGGCCAAACCAACCGCTACGACTTCAAAATGAAAGCGGGATCCTGGGAGCAGCGCAAAGAACTTATGAACATAACGATCATTGTGAACCTCATAAACGCTATATGGCAATTTCAGAAACGACTTGCTCGGGAGAAAGGCGACATAGGCTTCCAAAGCATCCGGAAGGAGGCAAGACCCTGGGGATATCAGGTTATGCCCATAGCGGACCTTCTCACGCGTCACGCCTGCATCGAAGGGTGACATGGAGCACACGACCGAGCCGATCTCTGAATGAAAAGACACAATACGTTCTTTTGCATATTCCTCAAGCTTCCTGCGAGGACAGTAAATGTAGAGCGGATTATCATTCACGGCGATTGTGTCCAACGGCCCCAACCTCGGTCCGTGCAAGCATGCACACCTGCTGAACCATGTCAGGATTCCGGTCACAGCATCACCCGGATCGTCGTAGAGTACGAGTGACTTGACCCAATTTTTTTGGGCATCAGCCAAGGTTTGTTCCACAAAATTGCGATAAACCACGACTGCTCCGATCAGCACGAGCTTGGCCTCTTCGCGGTTCCGGATCCGCAGCAGGCTAATCACCCTGAAAACAGGACGCTGATATACCATCATTAAGCTTTATGAGGGGTGTAGCATCCGGAGCTCTTTGGAGCCCCAGAGATTGAATCTTGCTTTATAGCTGAAAAACGCATGTGCAGGGAACGTGATCATGGTAATTTTACGGCTTTATACTGTTGAAATGCCTTCTGGAAACAGCATTCCTGTCTGTTAAACTACAAACAGGACCCGTTACTTAACTATTGGATGAGCGTAGGGCCGTTTTTTCGATAATTGACATGTGAATGACATAAAGCAGGTTTCGAGCTTATCGAGGTGATCCTTATCGCCACATTGTCAAAAAGCATCCACCATAGTCCTATAATTGCTGACAGACACGTAGCGTGCCTCCCTGGCTCATCGCAAAATTGAGGCTTGGGCCTTCGCTTGGCTCGTGACGAAGCCAGCTTTCGATGCCCGAAAACGATGGCCCACATTGTCTCACGAATCATTACGATTCTGTCAAAAAAATACGCTGTTTCACCAGGATGAATTTTCAATTTGTGTAAAATCTGTTCAATAAATAATACTTCCTCAAAGATGTTTCAGAAAAGCATCAAGGACTTATTTTTATTAAATTATTTTTATCACATTCTTATCCTTGCATGAAACATGCATCCATATCATTACATGTCTCATCGGGAGATACACAGTGGCACTAGCATGGTTATATTGATCCCATACACTAGGGTTGTTTTCTATCCATGAATAGAAAACAGATTAAGTGCTGATAAGGTTCTGTAGTTCATCGAAGCTGAGATTTGGCAAACCAAATTCCTCGTCCGACTGGGAGAACAGCGTCTTCCCCACTGCGACGATGTCGTATGGGATTATGTCGTTCTCTTCTCTACTGAAAACGACAAAATGCTCCTCCGCGCCACCACGGGTGGTGATTTTGGACATGCTGATCGTGAATTTCTTACTGGGCAAAATGGCCACGAAGCAGCTTACGGCATGCGGCATGCTATAGGCGCCTGGCAAGATACTGTTGAGTACGTTCTTGAGCTCCTCTGCTGGAATATCCGTTCGGTATGGTGGGAGTGATGAAGCCAGCACAAATTTGCGATAGCACCGCAATAGGGTTTTTCCTTCGACGTATTGCGATAATAAATTCAGGGAGGTGTAGATGTAGATTGGTGAGTCATGTTGGCAAATTCTATCTGGCTGGACGGCGCCAGGAATGCTGCAACACGGCGTGAAGACACAGCTTTTGATTGCGCGCAGAGTCTCTTCGTCTAGGCCGGATTCGGACAGGACTCGGACAACCCAAGATTGCTGGAAGGGGAGAATCTTTCGAGTGAGGAAATCCCTATAATTTGCGACCGCCGCGCATAGGCTCTGCTGAAGTTCTTCCAGGGAGGTGTTTGCGAACAAATCAATTGTCGGAAAGACGGGGCGATCATCCCCTGAGGGTATCATATTTTGATTGTAAGACATTAGTGAGGTGTGCATGGCCGAAGGCTAGTGGCCCTCTATTATAACACTCACCTGCCCAGTGATTGTCAAACATCGCAATAAAGAAAGTTTAGGTTACTATTTCGCTCGTGCCGCACTTGTCAAAGTGGGAAGTGAGCATATCAACATTTTCAAACGCTTGTTCCCAGAACACCGACGAATTCATTTGACCGTCACCAGAGCTTTGATGCTACTCAGATATTTGGGCACCGCGATGGGACCCGTGAAACAGCCTGGGTCCACTTTTGAATTGCGTTGCTCCTGAACATCATACCAACTGCCACGATAAGGACTTGTTTTTCACACTTTCGTGTAAATCAATAGTCAGCAATCGAACCTGCCGACAAATTTGAAAATCTCTCAACAAGTCTCGCAATGAGGTGAAACTGCTGTGTTCGAAACACGGAAGCAACCATGTTTCGGTTGGGTTGGAGAGGTTTATCTTAGCGACTCTCTTTCAAGAACGCGTCCCATGCCATACAGCCAGTCATTCAGGCAACGTCGCGCAGTTTGTCATTTCGCCCTACAATCACAGCGGCGCTAGAGGAAGCGACAGATTTTCGAATGATAGCTGGCTTTCCGAGAGTCGAGTTAAACTGTTGATGTGGGTTCTGCGTGCCAGATTGAATATTTCAATTTCATTGATACAGTTAAATATTCCGCGTATATGCCTCCCCTTTCCTTTAACGTTATGAACGTGCTGTTATACCATTCCAAATGGAAAAATACAAATTCGCTGAAATACCAACAATTGAAATTCATTGAATCGCACTTGGCTCTATAATATTACACGATCCGTCGTACAGATTAAGTCATTGGCATCATTATTAGGCGAACGGCACATTTTCTTTCCGAATAGAAAACTCGTTTTCCTTTAAAAAAACAACTGACTATCGTCTAGTCGACGCCGCTGCTTTGACTTATAGGCCAAAACAGGACCGAGACCCACGCGGTGCATTTTTATTCGGTGGATTCGAGCACAATTAATAAAGGAGCTTTTGCATTCCCTGGATGCCTCAAGCTGTGCCAAGTTATCAATGGAGAACCAGAACACTCCGGTTGAGGCGATAGAAAGAAAGCTCAAAAGCAGCTGGCTTCACTCCCTCCATGTCAGAAAAATCCTCCCTTCACCCTTCTTGGGAGGACCTTACTCTTACATCACTGAGGAAACCGATGTCGGCCAAGAAGCAGACTGCATTCGAGGCCATTCCGTCACTCCACTGCCAGAAGATGAAGGCATGGTATCACATCATATGCAGCAGATCTTTTGTTCAACGCACCAGCCAGCGGCCCATGACCATGTAGATGCGTTTGCTTTAAGAGCAGCACCGGAACCGGCCGTCATTCCTGATGAAGATATTGCCGACAAATCTTATCGTCCATTCGCCAGTTCGGAGAACAGCTTGACGGATATCCTCATGCGCATGCCCCTATCCACGCGAAACGCTTGGGCCACTCAAGCGCGCAAGGAAAGAGACGACGCCTTTCGAGTTATTCTTGAACTCCCCAGCCTGCCCAAAGAAGTTAAAAAGTACCTGCGTCGAAGCGCGCAATCCATTCAAACGCAAGAAATGAGGTGGCAACTAAAATGCCACCTACCCCTTTCGGAGAGGGGTCTGTTCTGGCTTTGGTTGGTCATAATGCAGTTGGCGGTTGTCCTGCCCGACATAGTATCTGCCTCACTTGGAGCGGAAGTTGCCGTCTTGCGCTCTGGGCCTATTACTCTGCAAACACAGCTTATGGTGCTTGCGATTTTTGATTATCCTTGGGCGGACACGAGGCTCGCCGCTCACCTGGCTTGCGAAGTCTTCCTCGGAGGATTGCCAGTTTTAATTTTTGGCTTATTCGCCATTGCTATGCCCCAACATGAGGGAACCACATTTCACACCGCCAAAGATGTAGCATGGAAGGCGTCACTATGCATTCTGTGGCAAATGCTGATGCAGAACAGGAAGAACATCCGGGATTTATTAAAATACTCTTTCTTGCGGATGAAAAGGATTTCTACAGCTCAGAGTTCCGATTTCACTTCTGAATACACAAGATTGAGGAATTCCAGCGCCATCATCTATTCCTGGCTCGACACCTTTGAGGTGAGTAACCGTCTCCGTATTCAGATCGGTTACCACAAACAAGACCATGAAGATGCCCTGAGGGTTCTCCGGTGGGTCGGCCATATTGCCGACGATAAAGACCGCAATCCTCGGGGAGGCAAAGCAGGCATACTAGTAGCAATCCTGACGATGGCTGGCCTGATATGCCTCTCTACGTTTCCAACCGATGCCTATTCAGGCCTTATTGCGGCGGCCAATCTTGTGCCGTTAGCTGCGCGGGCCGCTGTTGACGTTATGGATAATTCGCAAAGCTCGCACGATCTGTTGCGCCTTTTCACCGCAACCGCCGGCGTAAGTTTTCCAAGCACTTTATTCGTGCTGGGCAATTCGAGTTACTGGCTTCTGACGAAAAAAACTTTTCTTGCTGGGTTCGCCAACATTCATTTCTGGATAGCCTTCGTACTGATCTTTTTCCTGAGCCTTTTTCCCAAACTTTGGGGGAGACTATTCATGCACGTTGGCTCGAGACTCCTCAATGATCGTTCAGAGCCGACGTTATAGAGCAAGATGGAAAATCTGTACCGTGATATTATTATAGAATCCTGTATATCAGACATAGGAAGCAATTTATGTTATCTATCTATTCTCTGTAATATTGAATTACTTATATAAGTTTCATATTTTATAATAGTCTATATATCTTGGTATATAAATGTATTTATAACTTTAAATAACTCGTAAAATAATTATAACTGTAATGACTCCGCGCAATATTTACACATAGACACACACATCATCTCATTGATGCTTGGTAATAATTGTCATTAGATTGTTTTAATGCATAGATGCACTCGAAATCAGCCAATTTTAGACAAGTATCAAACGGATGTGAATTCAGTACATTAAAAACGTCCGCAATGTGTTATTAAGTTGTCTAAGCGTCAATTTGTTTACACCACAATATATCCTGCCACCAGCCAGCCAACAGCTCCCCGACCGGCAGCTCGGCACAAAATCACCACTCGATACAGGCAGCCCATCAGTCCGGGACGGCGTCAGCGGGAGAGCCGTTGTAAGGCGGCAGACTTTGCTCATGTTACCGATGCTATTCGGAAGAACGGCAACCAAGCTGCCGGGTTTGAAACACGGATGATCTCGCGGAGGGTAGCATGTTGATTGTAACGATGACAGAGCGTTGCTGCCTGTGATCAAATATCATCTCCCTCGCAGAGATCCGAATTATCAGCCTTCTTATTCATTTCTCGCTTAACCGTGACAGGCTGTCGATCTTGAGAACTATGCCGACATAATAGGAAATCGCTGGATAAAGCCGCTGAGGAAGCTGAGTGGCGCTATTTCTTTAGAAGTGAACGGTTGACGATATCAACTCCCCTATCCATTGCTCACCGAATGGTACAGGTCGGGGACCCGAAGTTCCGACTGTCGGCCTGATGCATTCCCGGCTGATCGACCCTGCCGCTATTGCCCGCCAGGCCGACCTCGATGCGATGAACATCGAGATATACCACTTCGCCAGCGGCGAGGCGCGCCAGCTTCGAGACAAGGGCTTCGCGGCATTCTGCTACCTGCCAGCCGGACATCATGAAAAGCTGATGCAGTACGGCATCAATGTCGAAGCTCAGGTTATCCAGGGAACCCGCGACGGGGAGCTCGACCAGTTTCTCGGAGATGATGTCGCACAGGTTGCAAGGCTGAAAGAAGAAGCAAATGGCTGATCAGAATATGCCAAAGTCTGCCGAGCAGGATACCGCTGCCATTGTCGAGAAGATCGCCCGCAAAGCCGGCGAGCGTGCCCTCGATCACTTTCGTTCCCTGTCGAGCCTTCCCGTCGAGACAAAGGGACACCTCGACCTCGTTACCGAGGCCGACAAGGACGTTGAGGCATTCCTGATTGGCAGCTTGCGGGAGGCGTTCCCCGATGATGGCATCATGGGTGAAGAAAGTGGCGAGATTCCTGGCGCCTCCGGGCGCGTGTGGGTCATCGATCCGATCGACGGAACATTCAACTTCGTCCGCGGCGGCCAGAATTGGGCGATCTCGATTGGTCTGTACGAGAACCGTCGTCCGTCATTCGGCGTGATTTATGCACCTGTTCGAGATCTGATTCTGGTCGGCGGCAAGACCGTTCCAACACGGTTGAACGGTCAACCGATCAAGCCGCTGCCAGCGCTTGATATGTCGCGTGCCTCGACCGGTTTCAGCCGCTTTATTTCGGATGATCTGAAGATCAGCTTCCGGTTCTGCGGCGCCGCGACCTTGTCGATGATCGAAGTGGCGATGGGCGAGACCGACGGCTACGTGTCGCTCGGGGATTTGACCTGGGATGTGATGGCGGCACTGCCGATACTCGGCCATCTCGGTATCTCCAATACGATCGACTGGGACAGGATCGATCTCTCGTCGAAGCTCCGTTTTGCGTGCGGAAGCGAGGAATTCCTCAGCAAGGTGCGCCCACTGATCGAAAAGGTCTCAGCGGCCGCGTAGTCGAAGCCCCGGCGCTTTGATTGAACACTTCTTCGCAATCGTGGCGCAGCGCCTTTACAGGCCGCGGCGCCGCTCAAAAGCCGGATGCGGTTCTTGTTTCGAAGGAATCCTGCATCGGAAAGGAATATTCAGTTCGTTGAACGCGTCGGCACCCGCGCCAGGGATGACCGCTACGCTTTCTCAATTCGAGGGTGGATCACGCCATGCCCGGTGAACCTGCAGGACAAACAGCTTTAGCACGACTGGCAATGGTAGCTGACAAGCTCTGGACCGGCGAAATCAGGACCCAGTACGCCGCTATTTGCTATCGGCGAACCGATGACAGTTCAGGCCCAATCGAGGTTCTCCTTATTACCAGCCGGGGTACCGGGCGCTGGGTATACCCAAAGGTTGGCCAATGGCGAAAAAGAAGCCGCATGAGGTCGCAAGCCAGGAAGCCTGGGAGGAGGCTGGTGTCCGGGGACGCGTCCGAAAAAAGGCTTGGGGTCATTACACCTACGTGAAGAGGCTTGGTGACGGCGAGTTCATTCCGGCAATGGTCCAGGTCCATCTTCTCGATGTCCAGCGGATGGAAGACGACTTTCCGGAACGCCATCAACGCGAGCTTCAATGGTTCAGTCCCCGTCTGGCGGCATCGGCGGTCGGCGAGCCGGAGCTACGCGGCCTCTTTGCGAGGCTCGAAGAACGAGAAATCCAACGGGCCGCCGCCGTCGCCTCCAAAGCGGGTTAAGCGCCTCAGAACTGGAAATCATTATGAACGATATTATCGCAACGGGCTTCAATACGGCATCGACGGACGGCGAGCTTGACAACCTCGAGAGAGAGAGCTGCGCCGCCTTGAGGCAATCGGCGTCGACACGGTCGAACTCGCCCTTTCCAGCCTCGATCTGATCGCGGGTGGCCGCATCGTCAAAGAGCGTGCCGATCGGCTCAGAACCCTTCTTGAGACGTTTTCCTTCCGCTATACCGTGCACGGCCTCGTGTCCTCGAACTTCATGGACCCGGCAACGCGCCGGCACCAGGTCGATGCTGCAAAGGCACTGGTCGAGCTTTGCGACAGCATCGACGCCCGCGTTCTCGTCCAGCACGCGGGCTTTCTGCGCGCCGATCAGATCGCTCAACGCGCCGGCGCTGACGAGCGTCAATGCGAAGCGCTGCTCGAATTGGGCGAGCATGCCAAAGCGTACGGTATTCGCATCGCCTTTGAGAATATTTTCACAACGGAGCCGGGCCAGTATCGTCAGACTCCGGCCGAAGTTGCCGCAACGGTGAAAGCCGTCAATCATCCGGATGTCGTAGCCCTGATTGACTTCAGCCACGCCTACCTGGAATCCAACTATCGCGGCCTCGATTTCCGCGATCAGTTGCGCGCCATGGCCCCGGTCCTTGGGGCTCCCGGTCGCCGACTGTCGAGGCGGACCGCGACGACAAGGATAGTTGTAATCACAGATGGGGGTATGGAATGCAGCACTGGCTGGACAAGTTGACCGATCTTGCCGCAATCGAGGGCGATGAATGCATCCTGAAGACCGGGCTCGCGGACTTCGCCGAGCATTTCGGCTTCACCGGTTTTGCCTACCTTCACATCCAGCACAAGCATATCATCGCGGTGACCAACTATCACCGCGAGTGGCAATCAACCTATTTCGACAAGAAATTCGACGCCCTCGATCCGGTCGTCAAACGCGCAAGATCCAGGAAGCATGTCTTCGCATGGTCGGGGAGCAGGAACGGCCGGGGCTGTCGAAGGAAGAGCGCACCTTCTATGCGCATGCGGCCGATTACGGCATCTTTGCGCAGCTCATTCTTGACCAATGCCGCCAATCCATCATGACCTTTACGGAAGTCGACCGGCTTGGTCGCGACCATGATCCGTACGCGGTTCGACGGAAAGATCATGCCGGAACCGCGCAGGCACGCGCAATAGCGGCAATGCGGGCGGCAGACGCACCTTCTTCCAGGCGGATGGTGACAGCGCCGACGATGATCTCAGGGCGGCTAGTTTTATTGATCAGCGGCTCCGCAACGGGTGGATCGATGACTACCGCTGCGAACTCCACTGGGTCATCGGGTGCAGGTAGAACAAGCTTGCCCTGCCGCGCCATCGTTCGCCAAGTCGAAAGGCGGTTCGCCCGCAATCCATAGCGCTCGGCGCCCTCATTCACCATCGCGCGCCAGGTCTCAAGCTTTCCGAAACGATCTGCGCCTTGACCTCGTCCGGCCAATGCCGGTGAATCTCACGTCCAGACTTCCTGGTTGTGAGAAACTCCAATGTACTCTCCATGGAGAAACTCCCGTTGCTCGTCCATGGAAAGCCGATCACAGATTAGGGCGGCGAGAACAACGGGGGGGTAGGACATCGGTTACGCTGAAGCCCTGTTTTCCGGCATAGGTATCGCGGGGCCGCACGACACGGCAGGTGGGCTTTGATGAGACACTCACGGCATTGCTCCTATGGGCTGGCGGTTCAACATAGCTACATTGCAAGCTACACAAACGTTCTCGCAGAGTCATCTAATATGCGTAGAGGCTGCGCAGCGGGATGTCACAACTCTGAACTATTCCTCGAGCACCACCTCGAAGTGGTGTGTTCCGCACATCTTGGCCTGTTTCAATCAAGCCACTGGGTGGACACTTGAATCGGTAATTTCATTCTAAAGTGAAAGCCCTCCTGACATGGAGCGCTCTCGGCTCCGTGAGCTTTCCAAAACCCTCGGTCGCTCATGATCCGCCTTCGGCAAAGGACCCGGTAATGGCACACTAAGCAGTTCATTCAGTAACGCTTGCTGTTCCGAATTTGTCAAATGGTCGCCTTGCATCGAGAGTTCTGGTCGTGTTTCTGAGACGCGCGACAAGCCCGGTTCGCCAAACAAAGCCTGCGGATCAAAGCGCTCACTTGTCGCATTGGTCGAGTGATCGCGTTCCAAAGGCCCTTGCGAATGTTCATCGAACACACTCTCCGACACTGAACTCGTTCGCACCAGGCTGTCTCCGGAAGCTCCACGGAGGCTGTCCTCAACACGCCCGCCTGGTGCGCCATGTACTTCCAAAGGCGGCGGGACTGGCACGCTATGCAGGAAACTCAAGAGCTCTTGCTCGTTTGGATCCGACTGATGATTATTGATCGGAAATAAGGACATCGGCGGCGCTTGGGAATCCGTTCTGCCGACCGGCGATTGCGGATCGGCGGATGGGTTTATCGAGGCCCGCCGCGAACCTAACATCGTTATTCTTTCCGGCGATCCGGGAAACGACATCTCTGTTATTGACCGGCTTGACCGGAAGAGATTTCCCCGCCTCTCACTGAGGTTTTTTTCCTCTTGCTTTTCCCTTTCATTATCACGCTGGAGATTGACCGCCACTGGCCCTTTTTCCGACTTAGCGCCTTCCCTTGGAAAAACTGGATCTGAGGCACGCACATTTGACGATGGAGGTAGTGTTTGGGAACCGACCCGTCGCTCGGAGTTCGGTTGCCGAAACAAGGGTGAATTTTGTATAACGCCATCAAATCGTCGGTCTTTTGCAGGCACAACCCTAGGCTCAGCCTCATCACGACGGCCGTCTCTAAGAGAGTTGACCAGATGCGACTGCGGCGCCGAATCCACATTTGCCGTCTCCCGTGGAGGCGATCTAGGGATAACTGCGCGCTCTTGCCAAGCCTTCCTATGCTCAATGGATTCCGAATTTCGCAGCTTCTGAGCGTCGTGTTCTTGTTCACTTAGCGTCGTCAGTTTCCGACGAACCGTCACGCCGAGTATCTTTTTTGAGACTTTTTTGATATCAGCGTTCAAATACGCTGTTTCACTCTTGTAGATCTTACCGAACGTATGCTTGGTGCTCGTCAATTGCCCGCTAGCCTCATCGTAGACAGCCGATCGCTTGTTGAAGAGCCGTCGATGACTCGATATATCTCGGCCAAGTTCGTTGCCCTCTGTGTCTAGCAGGGATCTATAAGATTTGCTGAATGCGCCACCAAGTTTTCGAATTGTCGTCTGAGAGGTCTGACGATCCACGGCTTTCGTCGAATTCTTGGAAAAGCCGAGACGTTTGCTGCCGATGAGCTCGAGGTTGCCTTTTTCGTCCCGCTCAAAAGTTTCCTGCTTGGAACCTTTTCGACGGGTTAGTTCACGAAAGAGCCGGTTTTCCGGTCCGCTCCGGTAGGGTGTGCTGACCTTCTCGGAAATAGGTTGAAATAGCCGATTTCGGTTGACAAACTGCGTGCGGAACAGCAGGCCATTTTCGTCTCGTTCCCATTTTTCTTCAAAGCGTCCGTCTTTGTATTTCACATGCTTCGCGCGAAGTGTACCGTCCTCGGCATAAAGATGGCTGCTAACGCTCCTCCAGGTCTTCTTTTCGTGGAGACCCAAGTAAACATTGCCAGTCTCTGCGTTACGCTTCAGAACCTTTCTTGTTTTTCTTATTATACCATGCTCGCGCGTTAATTCTTTTGGGCTGTCGACCCGAAGCTGTTTATTTCCAAGCATTTTATAGCTTATTTCGCCTCGAAAGCCGTCTTCCAGCTTGTCGATTGTCTGCATATCGGCGACATATTTTCGCTTCTGGTCCGGCGTTTCGAGCCGGGCTAGATTCCTTGTTGCCTCCTCTTCAGTAAGCGAGGCTTTACGCATTTGCTTAGAAAGCCGCTTAGCAGAACGGCGCATGTCAGCCGTAAGCGACTTCGCGACACTCTTCTTCGTCGTGTCGACCATTGTTGAATCCTTTCAAATGCATATTTTGAACTAAAGGGCTTCGTCACTGACGCGGTATCAGGAAATCTACAGACTGTTTACGGTTGGGCCGCGCGGTCGGCTTTCATAAGTCCGCCGGCTGTCACTGATGGGGGGCAATGCTGGCTCCGGCCGGACAAAAGCACGTGAATATCTATCGGACGGTTCAGCGAGAAGCTGCGCTGCGTCGCTCGGTAATTTCATCATCAGGCGCTCATATTCCACAACATTAGTGTAAGTGCCGGTTCTTTGCCCCTTTTCATTGCGATCCGCTATCAGGACATCTTTTTGAGACAGTTGTTGCAACTTTTCCGGGGACAAATCTGGAACCTCACGTAAGTTCGGGCCATCCGCAACAATAACCGCTGCCTGTCTGTCAAACTGCTCAAACTTGACACTATTCGCATGACTTTGCCGACCCATCGACACGGGCAGACCAACTTTATCCATCAGTTGGGTAAAGTGTTCGGGGTCGGAATATTCCAGTCTTGAAGGTGACATGTAACGGTTTCCGTCGCGAGCAAGGACCTGAACTCGATCCCACAACTTTCCCTCTTTCAAGGCTTGCGTCCAAGGGGAGTTGGGTAGGTTTTGCAATAGGTAGTCAACGCTTACATGGCGATCGCGAGTCATGCCTCCCTGGCCATCTGGCTGCCTTCCCATATTCACAGTCGCAGCCGGAAACTGCTTGTTGTGAGCTCGATTCTCGCCGGCGAACTCTGCGAAACGGATATCCGCACTGCCCCGCTCCCATGATTCCAAATATTTGGAGTCATGCATAATCCCAGATTTGGATTTGAGCTTGATCTCGGTATCGCTACCGTATTTAGTTTTGATTGCGCGTTCGAATTCCTCAAATCGCTTGTTAGCGTAAGCGTCGCCCGCAAACCTGTACGAGAAATGTATATCATTTTGCGGGGTCTTGATTAAGATATCCGGCAGCAGTGAACCAGCTTGAAACTGGTGCTCATAGCGTTTTTGAATTTCTCTGCGCCCGTATTTCTCTGTTTGTATATATCTATCCTCAGGCCTCAATTTATAATTTCGGTCGAGCTTAATATTCTTGTCTGTTTGATAGAAGATGTCGGTGCCAGTGATGCCCATCTCTGCGTGAGCGCGATTCCAGACTTCCAACTTGTACTGAAAACACTGTTTACTCTGTTCTCTTGGCTCCAGGTTATGCAATTGTGCAGCCAATTGCTCCGGGATATCGATCCTCTCGAATGCGAGGGGCGGGGGATAGTAGTTGCCGACTCCATCCCTATAGAGCCGGCAGCTCGCATTGAATTCCGCCTTGGTGGGCAGATGATCGAGGTTACCTTTAGTAGTACCTGCGAACTTGTCTTGTCCGGTTTGCCGCACAAGAATATACTCGTCGGTACGCCGATCATGGCCTGGTAAAGCCATCTTCGCGAATAAGTTGGATAGCTCATTTTCAACCTCAGACCGATTGCCTTGAGCGCTGCTAGAAACATGACTTGACTGAGAATCGAGCATGTCCGCATCCAACCGCGGGCCGAGATCATCCGTGTGAGTCGGGCTTCCGTGCATGTTGTGTTCGGGAGTTTCTTGGCTACCCGTCATATCAATTTCGGACATCCCGGTGGAATTTACGCCCTCCCTCTTCTGGCGCTTCAAATTCACGAAATCAGAAGTTTCGACATTGCCTGCTGCGGTCTCAGTGATATTTTCACCATTGCCTTCGGCCTTCGGATCCATCGTCTAACTCCTTTTAGCCGGCTAGGTTTTCTTCGGGGAGCGGGCAGTGAAGGACAAAATTCTCCAGTTCAATCATTTCGAGATCCAAACTCGTAAAGCCATTTGACTGGTGATGGTCGCTCAACTCCTCTTTGTGAATTTCTTGCGGCTTCTCAACCGCCAAGACAGGCATGTTTTTATTCGCATTTAGCTTGATGATCACCATATCATTGTTTCTCCTACAGAAATTACGCTTTTCCTAGTGCCTTCCGCTCCGATCCTGCCCAGCCCAACTCCATCGAACGGAAAATTATCGGTGCAAATTAAGGTTTGCTCCATCTTCATGGCCCCGAATGGCCCGGTGCGAGTGTAGGGCCTCCTGCACAACTCTCTTCAGACGTGGCGCATGCTTTGCCGGAAGCCCACAATCGTCGACGGTTTTCATCTTTCTCTTGAACCAAAAGTCGCTCAAAACAAGTCACACAGTGAGGTTGTCGGTTTGCCGCCAGGTCAACTTGACTATCGACGTAAGCGGCTTCAGCCGGTAGCCTGGCGGGACGAAAGCCGTCCGATCAACATCATCACCGTGCATTGCTTTCTAGGCTGCTGCAGCGGCAGTCACTCTTCGGACACAATCAAGACTCCTAATAGAATTGAGCCTTCGGTGAATCTACCATCCGAGCCTCCGTCATTAAACGAATATCGCGTTTCATATGTAATTCTTGCCAAGTCACGGAGTTAGCACGACTTTATCGAATAAGGCCGCAGGAGATAGTGATCGAGTAACCGGTGCCGTGTGAATGTAATTCTTTCGGAATGCCACAATGACTGGTCATTCGGGATCCCGCCGTTAGCGTTTACGGTGTTCTGCACGGCCTCGACCCCACGGATCAGACTCTTCGCTTGTCGAGGGGGATAGTATTCCTCGACGCGCCTCGACAATCTCAAAGCGCCCAGCAAATCCCTCATCATCCGCCATGCCAAATCTCCAGCTCTTGCCGGAGACGTATTGGCACGGACCTCAATGCTCAGGAATATCCGTATTCAATGGGATGGAGACGGCGGATACGTTGTACGGTCGCAAATTTCGGCTCTCGGCGAACTCAAGTTTGCCCTATCATCCGACGATGGCGAGTTGTGCAGTTCATTCAAGGTCGATCGAGCGGCATCAAGAGCTTGGCGATCCTCGCCAACGGAGACGGAAGCGGCTTGATGCGCGATCGTCATCTCCGACTCTAGCCGCTCATCGCGTTCGTTTCGAAGATGACTATTGGCATCTCCTCGTTGCGACCGGGAGGGGTTAACGGGAGGATTCTGCCAGACTTGTTTATCGAGGGCGCGTTCCGCGGCGCGTAATCTTTGAGCGTCAAGCTCGCGTTTGCTTAAAGTCTTCAATTCTTTACCGACCGTGACGCCCAGGATTTTCCTGGAGACCCATGGCGGACCCGCGAGAACTTCATCTTTGCTGAGAGAGGTTGCGCGGCCCCTCGAAAAATCGACCATAACGGGAATATGCCATGAGATCGATCGCACGGGGCTTGGCAATAGAAGCTGTCGTGCGTTTCTCCGCCGATTATTTTCCAGGGACGAGACAAGCAGATGGTGGATCAAAAGTTGAATGGCACTGCTGTCAAGAAATCGATTGCGAAGTCCGTAACAATCATTGTCTAGGCGACTTTGTCAGCGATTGAACGCTTTGTCTCTGCCTCGATCGCGCGGATCATAAACCCGTCGTTCATCGGGCTCGTCGGTAGTATATTCAACCTTAGCGGTCGACGATTGAGCTTCCAAAGGTGACGCGCCAATTAAGCCGGCGGTCCGGTTCAACGCCGCAACGAGTGCCTGCTTTTTCTGCCGTACACCAAGTTGTTTGGCGTCCAGATCCTTCTTTACGTCGTACAGGGCCAAAAACCGCTGATACACTTGACACTCACGCTCGAGAGTTGGCCATTTTCCGGTCAATGCGGTCTCGCGGGCAAGCACAGCTTCCGTTTGCCCACGAGGCCCAAGGTGTAGCAATGGGGGCGCTTGTTCTTTGCTGGGTGGTGAAAGGACCGGATCACGACTCACTGTATAGTTGTAGCTAATTGTCGCAACTTGAATTGGCATGGTAACCCCATCGGGCGTTTCACTTTGGAGACCATGGGTGGCGAGCTGGTGCGCGTAGCCCAGCTGGTTCAACTGGTACCCATTTGAAGCTGTTGCACCTTCCGCGGACGCAACAGGGTCCGACAGGGTTGCCCTTTGATCTGCGCGATAGCTCGCATCATCTGGCCATCCGCGCCCGACCAGTCCAGTCCGTCCTCTTCCTGTCCCTACGTGTTGCCGATGAAGCTCCTTGTATTCGAGGTATGCCGGCATTGGCCTTTCGAGACGACGGCCTTCTTTGGTCGCCCGCAAAGTATCGTGGACGACCTTAAATCCGAAAATGTGCTCCGATTCGTATTTCCCGGTCTCTGTAGCCAGCCGAGCTCGTTCGTTTTTCCGGCTTGCATAGGTACCAATATTATCGGTTCGCGGCCGAGTAGTTTGTTCCGACGGAGAGGGCTCAGCCGCTTGTCCGCAATCTTCGGACAACAGTCCTTGCGCACCGAACTTGCCGCCGTGAATAGTCGCGTTTACTGCCCGGCGGCCTTTGGTGCCTAATCGCTTAATTTTACTGACGCCATCCAAACGATTACATTTGGCGATGCTTTCCGTTGGATTTGCATCCGGTCCAGGCGACCCGAAATTTAATGCACGCCTCGTTTCCAATTGTGAGCATGCCGGTGATTGCAGGTGACTCGCCTCTTGTGCTGCCAGATATGCGAAGGCGGGCCGGCCTGAATCTGATTGATTACCCAAAGCGCGGTTGGACTTGTTGGCGCCACTCGATTGCGAAGTGGGGCTAAGCGCCTCGGCTTCCGCAAACGGATCATGTTCATCGGGAATCCAGGCCAACGGATCAAGATCCGCAAGGCGCGCGTTCACCACAAGATTTTGCCATCGCGGTTGGGCAGGCTGCCTCCACCTTCCATACGCTTGACGTTCCGCATCCCCTAGCGACATTCCCTCGTATAGAAAGACTGGCGAGGATGTCTTTGCAAGTAACGAATTCGAAACCGAAGAGCTTGCTATGGAAGCCTGGCGCGCATCTAGGATGAGGGCTTCCCATGACGGTCGTTCCGGTTTGCTCCAGTTCTCGTATGCAGCATGCTCGGGTTCCCCGAGCTTCATTCCATCATAGATAAATGACGCGGAAGAACTCTTCCGCTGGTCGGTCGAGTCCTTCAGGCTGGCCTGTCTTGCATCGGGCCGAAACTCTAAGTTTTCTTCAAGGGAATTGTGCTCGTCTGTAATCCAAGAAGGATGGTCGAGTTCTGCCATGCGTGCATTAATGACGAGGTCCTCCCACGTGGGCTGAGCGTCCTCTTGCCATTCTTTGTAGGCTTGCCGTTCCCCCTCACCCAGTGGAATTCCCTCATACTCAAAAGTCGAGGAAGACCCTTCTGAAGCAAAGAGCCAGGCGGAGCTGTCAATTGCATCAAGGCGCGCCTTAAGTACCAGGTCTTTCCACGTGGGCGGCTCCGCGTTGCCCCAGTTATCATATGCCTCGCGCTCGGGTTCTCCGAGCCTCATCCCGTCATAGTAAAACGATGTAGGAGAATTCTCGTCCTGGTCGATCGGTTTTTTCCGCTTGCGTTTCGACGCTTCAGACCGAAACTCCTCGCCTTCTTTGAGGGGATTGTGCTCGTCTGCAACGTCAGCACAAGGATCAGGTACCGCCATTCGTGCGTTGACAACGAGGTCTTCCCATGTGGGCTGAGCCTCCTCTTGCCATTCTTTGTAGGCTTGCCGTTCCCCCTCACCCAGCGGAATCCCTTCATATCTGAAGATCAAAGGCGACTCCTCGCCCAAATCGGGGAGCCAAGCGGAACTGTCGATTGCATCAAGGCGCGCCCTGAGTACCAGATCTTTCCATGTAGGCCGGTTCGATGGACACCAGTTCTCGTATGCTTCACGCTCCGCGGCGCCAAGCTTCATGCCATCATAGTCAAATGATGCAGATGGATGCTCGCCGCGATCGGTTTGGCCCTCAAGCGAGTCGTCAGCCGGACGGTTCCTGGGCTCGATTAGATTAAGGACAGGGGTAGCTCCGGCGGGAACTTCGGCAAGCGATGCAGTCGAACCGCTAAGATCGACGTTCGGGTTTCCTGAAGGTCTCATGGCGATATCTGCTTAATCGGCAACCTCGGGGTCTAGCTCCGCATTCGATACAACCGGAATATCTGACGACGCCCCGCATCGAATGATTCCAATGTGAAAGGCAGCTTGAAGTCATTTCACCGAGTGCGAGGACGCGGGTCCATATCGTTGCTGAAGCGCAATGATCTGCTCCAGCAGCTGCTGTTGTGCAATCATAGCTGGAGCCATTTCAGCTGAAACACCGAAATCTGGCACCACGCCACCGGCGTCTTCTTTCACCTCATCGCTTTCAATAAGGCCCTGGGGGACGTCAATTCCAGTTGGGAGGCTGTCCTGCTCGTCATCCATTTCACTGTTTTGCGGTGTAGCGGCTTCCATATTATTAGGTATCGAATCGATGGCACCTAAGCCCTGCGCCTCCGTGACGGCGGCTTGTTGACTGAGGTCTTGCCCATCCCGATGGACACCTTCCGAAAGCATCAAAGATGCGGGCTCAGGGAGGGCGCCAATTTGGCATTCGAAAAGGCGCCTCAGCATACGATCGGAATAATATCGCACCTTTCGTAGTTTGAGAGGCGGATGCCCTTTAATAAGGACGATTTCATTGTTATCGTCAAGCAAGCGCACTTGTTCGGGGCGCAAAAGCGGCGCCCCCTGATCGGAAATCTGGATGTTATGATCGAACATTCGGGCTTGACTGTATGAGGTCGAACGCGCCTTGAACGTATAGTCGCCGATAGCTTTTGAGATATAGGTCGGTGTTTCGTCGTCGGCCGTGGCCATAAATACTTGCACGCCAGTGTTACTGAGAAAGTTTTGTTTGCCCGCGTCATCGTAGGTGCCCGTCAAGGCCGAGAGACTCTGAATAATAAACATGAAGCGGCCTTTGTAACCGGCGATGGTTGTAATCGCGGTCTCGATTGCCTCAAGCTTCCCCAGGTGTTTAAATTCGTCAAGGAGAAACAAAACTTCATGCCGCTCATCTTTACCTGGCAGTGATCGCTGCAGAATTGACACGACCTGCTGAAAAAGGAGGCGCATCAATGGCGCCACGACCTCGAGGTCGTTGGGGCTGACGCAAAGATAGACGCAGGTCCTCTTCCGACGCAGATCATAGACGGAAAAATCTGATCGACTTGTCGCTGCTTTAACCAATGGATCAGCCCACAGGTTAAGTCCGCCGTCGCCGAGCACTGATGTATAAGAAGTCAAAATTTTCGTGTCGTTACCCGCCATATTGTCGAAAATACGCTGAGCCTCTTTATTTCGGCTTTCTTCCGCGAGGTCCGCAAAAAGTTTGTACTTCTCTCCAGGTTGAGCAAATAAGTCGTAGACCGCACCAATTGTTGGCGTACCGCGCTCAATACAGGTAAGGATGCCCGCAACGAAAAGGTCCCGCGCGCCGTCGATAAAGCCTTCCGCTCCCTTGCCTTTGGCCGTGATGAGGTTTGCGGCGAGGCGGCGCGTCTCGGTAAACTGCCGCTCGGGCGGTAAAGCTGCAATATCGAGGACGGGATTGTAACAATGAGTCCGTCGCTCTGGATCCAGAGGTGAGAACTTGAAAACGGCGTCGCCGCCCGCTTTGCGTGCTCTGGAAGTCAGCTCAAAAAGCTCGCCTTTGACGTCGAGGGCTATCACCGAACCCTTGAAGGTTAGGAGCGTCGGAATAACGACGCCAACGCCTTTGCCGGCGCGCGTTGGCGCGACAACAAGACTGTGAGGCTGTTCGCCATTGGTCAGATAGCTGCCGAACCAACGAGGGCCACACGTCTTGCCAAAGATCGGCCCCTTGATACCATTATAGCGCTGCAGGTAACCGGCGTGCCGCATTTCGCCAAATCCCGCCCAACGAGCCGTGCCATGATGCTCGTGATTGCGAAACGATATGATAAGTTGGCTTAACAGCACAACAATAGACGTCGAGACGACAATGGCTAAACCGCAATAGAAGACGGGGGTCGCATGACCCATATAGAGCGGGGTCTCGTACCAAAAGGCGAAGACGCTAAACGTCATCATCGCTTCGCCATTGAAACCATGGCGAAATGTTACATAGAGACTTGCCGCGCAAAAACCGGCTGCCAGCGAACATACGATGCTGACAGCTAAACGCTGGGGCGTGGTCTTGCTCGAATTCATCACTTCACCGAGATTCTTCGATCGATCGCAAATAGGGCTTTTGATTTGGGTGTTGCTGCGAACAACACAGCCTTTACCGCCCGTAACCTTCACGTGAACGCGAATCCAATCCTCTATAAGGGTGTGTCCTGCGATCACGGTCATCCCGTTTCCAAATGTCGTCTATTGCCGAATGTTCTGCCGCATGACTAGCCAGTTGTCGGTCCGCGCTGGGTCTAGACATCACGTCGCGAACGGGCGTTAACGCGCGAGTTCTACCAAGATTGTCATGCCCCAAAGCAGGAGCAGGGTCACCAAGCCTGGCAGCGGTGTTTTCGACGTCATTTCGCGCCCTAGAACTGTCAACGGCCGGCTTCACGTAAGTGTTCTCTACCAATTTGTCACAAGTCTTTTGTGCCTCGTAGAACCACGATGTAATCGGCTGATTGGCATTGGGAACCAACGGGGTAACCGATCGAGGGCTAACCCGGGGTGCAGAAGAGTTGCCCAAATCAAACCGCGTATCGGCTTCGGTCGAGATTTTTTGCTTCCCCTTTTCAACAGCAGTTCTTGCGATCCGCTCCGACTCTTCGATATGGGCCAGATCGGCATCGGTTAGATCGGGGAAATCGTCAAGGCTTGCTTGCGATGTCTTCGGTGAACGTGAACGCTCGCCATTCAGTCTGGTAAGACTCACACTATCGATCGGCATCTTCTCCGCGCGTTCGACAACGCCTTCTTTCCGGAAAACGTTGTCTGCTCCCGCTCCGCGCAAATCTGGTACTATATTTCGCACTGATAAAGATCTGTTGGAGTGAGATTCGACTAGTGCGTCGATTTTTGCCAGTTCGGCCTCGGTGAAATCAGGGAAGTCATCGAGCTCCACTCCTGAGGACCTCAGCGCTTGCGGTGAATGCCCGCCACCGCGACCAAAAGGTACCTCCCAGTTAGTGGGCACCCCGTTCGCCCTGTCGGACACGCCTTCTTTCTGGAAAGCGCCGCCTGGTCCGCGCTCACGAAAGTCCGGTGCGGCGCTCTCCCCGGCCGGGGGCCCCTTGGAGAGAGATTCGAACACCGCATCGACTTTTGCCAGGTCGGCGTCGGTCAGTTCAGGGGAATCGCGGTTTGTTTGTGATAACTTCTGCGCACGCGGTGAAAGGTCATGATGGGATCCAAGGATTGCGGCGCCAAGGGCACCCCTCCCCTGTTCGCTCGAGCGGTCACTGCTGACATCGTCGAGAGTTTCAGTGTGTGCGCTATGAGAACTTGCCTCAGCATTCGAATTAGGCGTTGTTACGGTAACTGAAAGACTCTGAGCTTCGCGCCCAAGATACCGGCTGTCCGCGGAATCGCCGAACTCCTCCAGCCCTCGGAGCGGTGACGAAATGGTGTTGCCTGAATTCCTGGTCGTCTCGCTGCCAGTATCCCTCTCGAACCATTCTGCGAGTGGGCCTGAATAGAGAGCGGAAACAGGAGTGCCATCGGGAAACGTCGAACTTTCCTGCGCAGATTTCTGTGCTCTATCTGCCGATGGCTGAACATTGTACACGCCCGGTTCCGGCGCGCCTTGCCAGTTCGACGAATGCGCGGCCCGGTTCACGGGCGAAGATGCCGAGATAGTATTGATCTCTATGCCTAAGCCGTCTTGCCTCTTTATGGTTAATCCGCTTGCATTGCCGGGATACTCAATTTCGCGCGGTCGCTTTATGCCCCTTGCACTTAAATCTGGCAACGCACTGGCTTCCCTGTCTTGTTTATCAAGATTTTCCCGTTCAAGCTCACGCAGATACTGCATACCGGTGCGGAAAGAACCGCTTTTTTTCCGCAAAATTGCGGATAGGTCCGTGCGGGCTTCGGATATTCCTGGCGGGATTACGGGATCCCGCAGACGGGCCGCTCCCAGTCGTCCGCCACTCGCCGATGTTTCTTGGACGCCGTGCGGCATATCTTCAATTGGCGGTCGCGACAAAGCCGTTGGGACCGAAGTGTCCCGACCGTCTTCTCCAGCAACGATTGATTGTGCCTGGATGGGGATCCGCGCGGTCCCACGCCCTTCATCATTCGAAGCCACAGGAACGGGCCACGCATAGTGTCTGGTGAACTCTTCATTTGCCATCACTCGGTCCTTCTCTATCTCCTATTTCCCCCACGCCCGTCCTTGCTGCGCTCATCTCTCTCGCGTTTGCGTTCACTCGGTTCTCCATCATCATCTTCACGCGGACGCTTTGAAGGGACACCTCTCCGTTGCTGGAGGTGGGCTGTAGCAGACAATGAATCGGTTGCGGTGCTGGCCCGCGTCGTGGCCGTCGGTGGAGATGGCCGAGACGTTCCAGCTTGCCGTACTAAGGGGCCACTACTGCCATCCTGTTCGCCGGCGTTCGCCTGGGGCCCAACCGCGATGCCTTCCAATGTCACACGTTTTGCTCCACTCGGCCCTCCGTCGTCATCATGAGGACGCTTTGCACGCCGCTGCCGGTCGTGTGTCGTGTGCGTGGCAGCTTCAGTTGCTGCGCGAGGAATATCGGGAGTGCGGTTTGCGCTCTCCACACGGCCCTCGGCAACACGCGAAGAGCCGCTCCCTATGTCGTCCGCGAGAATGGTTTCGGAAACGAATGGTTGAGCAAGGCGCTCCGTCTCCAATGCAACCCGCACAAGGACACCGGCTTCGTTGCTGACACCAGCTGGCTCCTGGAGATGAACTTGCGACTCATTCTGCCGATTGTTGGGCCGAGGCATGTCCTCCGGTCCGCCCGCGGATGCTTCAAATGGGGATGTATCGAAAGGTTGGCTGAATTCTGGATGATCTCCTTGCGGCGACGACTGTTCCAAATCCGCGTCTTCGAAACGGATTTGGCGAGCCTGCTCCCGCTCAAGGCGCCGATATTGGGCATAAGTGATCGGCCGCTCGGTGATGCCACGTTCTGCTCGTCGGCTCGCATCGAGGGCAATGCCATGACGAAGTGAAATCTCGGCCATCTTTATGCGCAGGGCGTCGTAATTCAGTTGGGGATGGCGCCGAGATATCTTCAGCCAGCCGTGTCCTAAAAGTTCGCGCCGATTGACGACGACATGCAGATGTGGGTGGTCGCGATCGATGTGGAAGGCCGTAAGATAGTTGTATCGGCCCCCCCCTGCGCCTGACCCGAACATCTCGGCTGCCCACTCCCGGCTCGCCGCATAAGCCGCTACCTGGCTTGTACCCGCGGGGAAGCTTACAATAATATGGGTGGTCAACTCCTGTTGCCTTTCCTCGTCTGGCTGACTTTCGTCATAAGTTCCAGTCTCTTGAACCCAGCTTCGGGCAAGTTCGTGGATTTGATCCGGTGGCAGGGGAATATCGAGATGTCGGGCTGAACGCTGCAGCTCCAGCCTGCCCTTCCGGGATAGATACTCCAACTGATTGATAATTTGTTGAAGGGTCTTGGTGCCACCTCCCGGCACAATGCGAATGATAACTTGAGCTCGATCGGGCATCGAATATGTTCCCCGCCAAGTGCTACGTCAGTGCTACAAGGCGTCTTTCAGCAGCGAGCAACCGTCGATCCGCCGCCGTGATACGGACAAAATGGAACGGAGCAAGCCGTCGAGGTCAGCGAAAGATTTACCGAAGGCGATACGTTCAGCTCGCAAAGCCTCCAAATCCATTGTCGGATTTTCGGCATAGGCAGATAGCAGCGCGGCAATGTTGCTTGAGAGTGTTCCTATGGATTGTAGTATGGCCTCCATCCTATGACGAGTCTCTGCGTCGATTTCAAGAAAGCCACCAATGCGGCGCACCGCAACCCGTATGGCCATGCTGTCGGAGAGGCCCAGCAAGCGTGCCTGATGAGAAAAACTCTCATATTCGGCCGATCTTAATCGGGTACTGACGACCTTGAAGCCTTCAACCTTCACGCATTCGCGCTGGTTGACGGCAATGTCACTTGAGGTGGGCCTACTGCCTTGCGACATAGCTTCCTCCATAGAAGACGGAAAGATCTGAACTTGCCCCGCCGTAGCATTTCCTCGTCGTGGCAGATGGGAATCTAGCCATATACAAAACGAAATCAAGAACACATAAGGGATATTTATTTTTATATTATTACAATTGAAATTATATTACAATAAAATTGAAATATAAAATCAGGTAATTACTACATTACTCATGAATTATCGCAAAATCATACACACAAATAAAAGTACAGACGCACTTCCGCTTCACAAAATCGACAGGATAAGGACATGAAACTTCTGACATTTTGCTCCTTCAAGGGAGGAGCCGGCAAAACCACGGCACTCATGGGTCTTTGCGCCGCCTTTGCAAGTGACGGCAAACGATTGGCTCTCTTCGACGCTGATGAAAACCGACCACTAACGCGATGGAAAGAAAACGCCCTTCGCAGCAATACCTGGGGCTCCTTCTGCGAAGTCTACGCCGCCGAGGAAATGGCACTCCTTGAGGCGGCCTATGAGGACGCCGAACTCCAGGGATTTGATTATGCGCTGGCCGATACGCATGGTGGTTCGAGCGAACTCAACAACACGATCATTGCCAGCTCAAACCTGCTTCTGATCCCGACCATGTTAACTCCGCTCGATATCGATGAAGCATTGTCGACCTACCGCTATGTCATTGAACTGCTGCTGAGCGAGAACTTGGCAATTCCGACAGCCGTATTGCGCCAACGCGTGCCGGTTGGTCGATTGACCACATCGCAGCGCGCGATGTCGGACATGCTCGCAAGCCTTCCAGTTGTACAGTCTCCCATGCACGAGAGAGACGCATTTGCCGCGATGAAGGAACGTGGCATGTTGCATCTCACATTGCTGAATATGAGAACCGATCCGACAATGCGCCTCCTCGAACGGAATCTCAGAATCGCCATGGAGGAACTCGTCACTATCTCCAAATTGGTTAGCGAAGCCTTGGAGGGGTGAAGATGGGAATTCGCAAACCCGCTTTGTCTGTCGGGGAGGCCAGGCGGCTTGCCGCCGCTCGACCCGAAATCGTCCATCCTTCTTTGCCTGTTGCCACCCAAAACTCGACCCTGCCGCAGCCGCCTGAAAATCTCGACGAGGAAGATCGACGACCTGCCCCAGCCACCGCCAAGCGTTGTCACAGCTCTGATCAGCAATCGATGCTGACCGTGGATGCTTTGAGTTCGACGACAGCGCCAGAAAAGATCCAGGTCTTCCTTTCAGCGCGCCCGCCCGCGCCTGAAGTATCGAAGATATATGACAACCTGATCCTGCAATACAGTCCTTCCAAGTCGCTACAAATGATCTTGCGCCGTGCGCTTGGCGATTTTGAAAACATGCTGGCGGATGGATCGTTTCGTGCGGCTCCGAAGAGTTATCCGATCCCTCACACAGCTTTCGAAAAATCAATCATCGTTCAGACCTCCCGCATGTTCCCGGTCTCGCTAATAGAAGCCGCTCGCAATCACTTTGATCCATTGGGATTGGAGACCGCCCGGGCTTTCGGCCACAAGCTGGCTACCGCAGCGCTTGCATGTTTCTTTGCTCGGGAGAAGGCAACGAACAGCTGATCTCTCAAAAGATAGGACCCATCCAATCACTCCGCAGTGCTGAGTTTTTCGGATAGTACCGAGGAAAGGCAGCTTTGCCAAGCCGCATAGCAATCTGCTCACGTTGGGAACAGATTGCTAAAGGCGAAATGCACCTCTACCTCAGGCCGCCATCACACCCCCGTACGAAACATCCACGTCAGCGTCAAAGAAATAGCCAGCACCTCTTGCAGTCTTGATCAACTGAGGGGTCGTCGGATCCCCCTCAAGCTTCCGGCGCAGCCGCAAAATGAGGACATCAATACTTCTGTCATACACCTCCTCCTCGCGTACCCGACTGGCGATCAGAAGCTGCTCCCGGGATAGGACGTCGCGCGGCTTCTCCAGGAAAGCAACCAGGAGATTAAACTCACCTGCCGTGAGTTTCACCTCACTGCCCTCTTCCGAAATCAAGCGGCGTCGCCTGAGATTAAGTGTCCAGTCAGCGAAACTAAATGAGCGTCGATCTTTGGTTCGCGCGACACTGGGCCGCACGCGTAACGCAACACGGATGCGCGCCAGAAATTCCCGCGTCCCAAAAGGCTTGGCAATAAAATCGGTTGCTCCCAACTCGAGCGCAATAACTTTGTCCGCCTCTTCGAGGCGAGCGCCGCTAATAATTATGATTGGAACATCGGACTTCGTGGCCAGACTACGAACAATTTCAAGCCCATCTTCGCGACCCAAATTAAGATCGACGACCACGACATCGACCGTCTCGGAGCAGAGTACACGATTGAACTGCTTGCTGTCGGCTACCGCAGTCACCTTAAAGGCATGGATCGTAAGATACTCGACTATAAGATGCCGCATAGCGACATCGTCATCGATGACAAGAACGTGTTTCAACGGTTCACCTCTCAATCTAGGATCCTGGCCAGCCATTTGCAGCTCAACAGAATTTATACACGTAAAGGTTGTATTTGTTAGACTCCACTCTTTAATTTTCTCTCACTACACGGGCATTTCGGCAAGATTTCGACCAAACCGCGCACGACAGAAATGCAAACTAGATGTCTCCGTTTGATGACAAAGATTGCTGAGCATTGCTACAAACGTAATTCTACAACGCGCCATGCGGCATTTAGAAACATGGATCACAACTACTGCTGGTTAAGAAGATCGCCTATTGTCTCACCGCGCCGGCGCGCATCGGCAGCGAGCCAGATTTCGCCCACCTCGTAAATGTCACCGTGGGCACGGAAGGGTACGATGACATCAACTGCGGTTGCGAGCATGTCAATCAGGGTGCGATCTTCCAAGCTAGCCCCCTGAGCGCTGCTTTTCACGAGCGAAAATAGCTTTTTGAAACCTTGGACGGGATTGGCACCATGTATTGTGGAAATCGATCCCGGATGCCCTGAGACGACTTCACTCAGATAAGCCCACGCGGCATCGTCGCGTATCTCGCCGAGCAGTATTCGGTCCGGTCGCATGCGCAGGCTAGCCTGTAGCAGGTGCTCAGCGGTCACTGCGCCCAGCCCAGCCCCATTCTTAGAATAAAGCAGCCTTACGTGGTTCTCGTGTGGAATGACGAGTTCGAGCGTATCTTCGATGGTAATCAGCCTTTCCTGCGGCGGGATAGCGTTGATCAAGGTCTTGCTCATCGTTGTCTTGCCACTCCCGGTGGGTCCGCAAAGCAGCATCGTCAACCGACCAACGACACATGCGTGCAGAAACGCCTCCAGATCCCCGTTGTCATAGTACCGAAGGATAGCTTCATCATGCTGATCATGCCGTTTTTTTCGTTCCTTCCACTGATTCCACCTCGGAGCATCGTAACGGGACGAGACTTCTTTGAGACTAGAAACACGGGAACTTGGCCGTCGAATCGTCAAGCTGACGGTGCCCGATGGTACCGTCGGCGGCAAACAGATCTGCAGCCGCTCGCCGTCTGGAAGTTCAGTTGCGCAAAGTGGGTTGCGTGGTCCAACGTCCTGTTTTCTCAGCGCGCCTGCTAAAATAGCGATATCTTCGAGATCGTCATAGGAGACAGGCAAAGGGAACTTGAGGAAGGCGCCGGCCTGGCGCACAAATGCCTCCCCAGGTCGATTTATCGCAACTTCTTCGGTCCGCGGGTCATCGAGCCATTCCAAAATCGGCTTGAGAAGGATTCGTAATTGCGGATCCACCTCCATTTGTATCGTATCTCCATCTGTAAGTGATAAGTTGAATTCGTTATGGACGGCGATCCCGCCCCCGCGCCGCGCGACCAGCCATACGAAGCTGGTATATGCCTGAGAAATCGAGATCCCGTGCGACAAAAATGGAGACCGTGTCGCCCTGATTCTTCTTCAGGGTTGGCGGTATGTTGATCGTGGCCTTGAGGGCTGTGTCTGCCGTTTGTTCACCGTTATTCTGGACGCTGTTGAAGCTCGTCCCTCCACCCGAGCTGCCAGCGTAGGTGCTCGCTGCCTGGAAGGCACCTTGGACGACACTCAAGAGCATGGCCCCGCTAAAGCGCTGCCAGAAGTGATTGTCGACGGTGCCCGGCAATCCCGAGCGACCGAGTTCGTCAGCGCTTGGTGACGCAAGCGAAATCATGGCATGGTCGGGTGTCTCCGCCCGATCCCAGAGCACAAAAACACGCGCATCTCCCTGTTGCAAACCGCGCTGGATCTCGCCAACAACGGTGGTGCCGCGATCAAGAAGCACAACGTTGTTCGTTGTTCCACGAACATCCCAGGGTAACACGCATTTTACATAGCCTGCCAGACTGGTGTCGATTGCCGTTTGCAAGATACATGGAATAATCGTCCCCTCCGTCACCATGAAGTCGGGATGAGGCAAGAGCGTAGCCCTGGTGGGCTGCAGCTCGGTGGGCTTCATGCGTATCGAGAGATCATTCTCGGCGGACACTTCGACCTTCGGCAAAGGACTGTCTTCCCCATTGCCTTCGCGTCTTCGGTCCGTTTCGCCTTGTTGAACGCGCTTGCTGGTCCCTTGATCACCACTGGTGTACGCAAAAATCGGTGTTTCTTCCGGCCGCGGCTCATGCCGTTCCGGCTCACTTCGTGCTGGCGGAGGAGCAGTCGGCTGAACAGCTTCCTGGGCAGCCGGAGGATCAAGTGTAACGTCAATCGGAGCCGGATGAAATGGCTTGGTGTTCGTGGCGATCATGGTTGACGGGGGTGCGTCCCCGTTTTCCTTCTTTTCACGCCCGCCAAGCCAAATGAGGCTAAGTGATAGCGCGAGAACTACACCTCCTACGATCAACTTTTGAGCCCCCGAAAGGCGCCGGTGATGTGTGTCGGAGACCAGGGACCCCGACGCATCGACATCATGCGCCGATTGCTGATTGTCGTCGTTCATCCTCTCACCTCCTTTAGGACGCGCTTCACATCGGGCCTCACAGTGCCCGTCTCCGGCCTGCGGCCGACGGGATCGTAGGCGGTATTCCAAATGCATAATACCGTGTGGCCATCCCTCAGACGCCAACCACGGGAAACCGAAGAAATCTCGACATAGCTCCCTTTGACTGAATAGTTAGCGACAGCTTCCTTTCCATCCGGATTTATCGTGTAGATGGAGGGTATGCGTACATTACCTGGGAAGTGAAATACCGTCGTAAATCCATCATCGAAGACTTCGAGCGGCAACAGCGAACGATCGCCCTGAGCGACATAGTGCCAATTCTTGTCCTCGGCACCAACGGTCGTGGCAGGCTGCTCCAATAAACCCTCTGCTCTCTGTTGATATTGCGCTTCCGCACGTATACGGTCTGCAACAGCCTTCTCTTGTGCCGCCTTCTGGCGAGCCGCTGCGTCATCGGCAGGGTAAGCGAATTGTACGCTATAGTAGAGATCGGCCTGCTCTTTATCGAGGTGCGGCAGCGTCTTGGAAGAGATGCTGAAAACGTAGCGTCGCATACCGGCGTCACTCGCAGTTAGCACGACCACTGGCTGGGGTGGGAGAACCTTGCTAGCCTTGAAGAAAAGATAATTTCCGCGTGGAAGGGCCGCGAGATCTTTGCTATTGGAAACGGCAACAGCTGTCACCGTTTCGTTAGCCCCGAAAGTAACAACCAAAGTGGCTCCAACCGCCGTTGAAAGGCGCACCACTTGATCGGGATTGTAAGCGAGATAACGCATGCGCGGATCAAGTCTGCCCGCCGTTGGCGTGTCTTCAGCCCTCGCGCCAATCGCCGCAAAAAGTAAACATGCCAGAGTGAGAAATGCTTTTTTCGTCATGGTTCGCTGTGGCCTGCGTTCGAAACGGTATCTTCCGATGTCTGGTAGGAGGTGACAACCAAGCCTCCCGGGTTGGTCAGTCTCAATCTGCCGGGCAAGCTGGTCACCTTTTCATAACGAACCGTAGCAGTCCAAGTGCTCGCCATCGGCATTTTGCCGTCAACGATGAGGGTTCGCTTATAGCGAATTTGCTGCACACCCGGAGTAACATCATTCGAAGCGATGTGTTCGACCTCTAGCCTGCCGTGTTTGCCGAGGATGACTTGAGGCGAAGTTGGATTGGGATAATTGAAGAATTGCTGATAATTTTGGCGCACCATTGGGGCGCTGAAGTTCGAGACCAGGTCATAGGCGTACTGGGCGGTATCGGCATCATAGCTCTCGCGCAGCCGAACATACTCCCACAGTGAGGCGTTAACGACGGCCTCCTCTTGAGTTGCAGGCAATCGGGAGACGGACACCTCGCTGTCAACGGTGCCATCCGGCCGTATCCAAAGATATACCGGCACAAGCCTGATCAGCGGCACCATGGTGGCAATTGTGAAGGCTTGCGCAACATTCCCCAAAACCGCGATGGTTGCGACAGCTGCAATGACCTTGGAGAGGCGCCGCGCTGATTTCGCACGCGCAGTTTGGAAAGCTTCCACTTCCTTGTAGTGCTCAGCCAGGGTTTCCCGCGCTACTAGCAAGGCGTATTCAGACCCCTTCATGGCGACCACCTACGTTGCTGAGCTGAAGATCTGACGGCGTAGGCTGCCATCGCCCCACATTCAGCGGGAATATTGGGCCTTTGCAGCTCGCCAATTTATCGTTTGTCTGGCAGCCGCCTAAAGCGAGAGCCAGGCACAGCAGGCAATATTTCATAGAGTTCTCCACCGACGTGAATTTTTTTGCGGGACCTAACGACGATCGACCTGAGCGAAGCGACGGTACAAGCTGTTGGCAGATTGGGTCGCGCCGCTCCAATAACTGCCTCCGATGTTGCCGGCGATTGCCGGCAAAGCGACAATGAGTGCGTCACCAGTCAGAAAGAACATGTCGAGTTCGTAAAGACCAATGATCTTGGC
This sequence comes from Agrobacterium tumefaciens, assembly GCA_025559845.1. Taxonomy (NCBI): domain Bacteria; kingdom Pseudomonadati; phylum Pseudomonadota; class Alphaproteobacteria; order Hyphomicrobiales; family Rhizobiaceae; genus Agrobacterium; species Agrobacterium tumefaciens. The sequence continues at coordinate 98,984 of CP048472.1, read as the reverse complement.
CGCGGTCGTACCGGCAAGGGTGATTACACCAAGCATAAGCGTGAGTGCAGTCGCTTCGGTTAGGATGACTATTGTCGCCACGAGGTTTAGCAGGAGAAGTAGGAGACCATACGTGATAAGTTGCCCGATCCACTTTGCCGCGATGTCGCGCGTGCGATCAAAGATATATCCCGTGAGGATCAAAGGGCCGATCGCCAGAAGCACTTTCGTGAGAATTCCGACGGCGTCGTAGATTCCGAAGGCAGACCAGAGCGTGCCGTAAAAGACCCACTGAGCCCCCTGGAAAGCAAGGATATCCTGGTCATTCATCGGGCCGATTTCAGATGCAATTCTCTGAAATGCAGCTTGGGTTAGGGCGAACATTGTATCGAGCTGAGCGGGAATGGTCTGCAGAGGCAGGCCGCTGCCACTAAACTGCTGAATAAAGTTTGGAATCGTCTCTTCAAAGACTGAAACCACATAGTCGTGGTAGTTGGCCTGCCCGACGACAAGGGCAACAACGACGGTGACCGTGATCACCCGAGTGATACCGCCGCGCGTGTCGATTTCGCCACGCATGACCAGAATACCCTGAACGATAATCCAAAGAGTGACGCAGGCGACCAATGGCGCGCTCACCGCCTCTTGGATCGTCCCAAGCATTGTGTCCAGGCTTGTCGTAAAGGCTAGATCGAAGATCGTATGAATGGCCGTAAACGGCGCCGGGATCGTGAAATTCATCGTTTGGACCTGACCTTGACTGGCTTGTCGCAGAATGTCGGATACAATGAACTCGCATCCTGAAATGTGCAGATGGGCGGCACGAATAAGTCGCCCAGTCTCAGGGGACGGCCCCAAAGATGACCGCAGTCTTTTGATGCTCCTTACGTTGAGCGGCCGCCTCTTCCGCCTCATGAAGGCCAGCCTGCGCGGTGGTCATCGTTAACAAGCTGGTCGCCTGTACATTTTGAATCATTGCGTCATGGATCTGCTTGAGAAGCAAACCGTTGGTAACGGTTGCCTGCATGATATTGCGAGAGCGAGAAAGCTGTGTCGAGGTCTCGGCATTCGCTGTTAAGCGTTTGTCCATCGTCTCCAGGTTGTCAGCCGCAATGCCCGCGCTATTTGCGGAACCGGTGATCTGCGATCGCAACAGATCCGCTTCAGCGTCGCCACCAACTACGGCGCGATCTGTATCGGTGGTGATCGCACGTGCCGTGGTCGACATTGGCATTCGCGGCGAAAACATTTCCGTGTCCAAGTCCCTGGTCGAGGGATACTGATTTTTTTGGTTGAGCGAAGTTAGTAGGCCGGTGACGCCATAAGCCGAGGTTAACATCGCCACCATCGTTATGGTCTGTTCGAGATTTGCCGCAGTCTCGAGCGCCGTCGCCAGCGTCTCAGCTTCCGTCGCCGGATCGCTGACAACGAACTGCGCCCGCGCGGGTCCGACCGAAAGAAGGCTGACGGCCATGGCCGCAGCAACAAGTTGCATGATCTTCATAGTTCCCCACCTTTGATCAATCTTTTGCCTCGTGGTAACGAGCCATAAATTCGCTGAGCCAGGCTGATGGGTTGTCCCCCTGTACTTTGCGAAGCTGATCCGCGAAGCGCACCGTGTTGGCGCGCCCCGAAAGTACGGCGACATATTCGCGCATTTCCCGCAGATCGAATTCGCAGACGACGCTTCCGCTTTCTCGTTTAAGCAGAAACTTCCGGCTACCTACTGCCATGTCTTCACGGATCGCCTGAAATTCCTTTTCAGTACATTTCAGTCCATCGATGTAAGCCGATCGATCTGCCGTGGGTGAAGGATAGAAAATCTTCGTCATACATTGCGCGACGAGACTGGCGCCTAGCTGCGATTCCAGGACATGCTCAGGTTGCTGCGTTGCCAGTATCAGCATCCCATTGTTTTTGCGGACAGTAAGCAGGAACTTGTCGACGACCGCCGCAAATTTAGGATTTAGCAAATAGGCGCGAAACTCATCGCAACTCATCACAAACCGACGGCCGTCAACCATGGCTCCAATGCGGTGCAGAAGATATGCTGCGGCGGCAGCGCATACTTCCTCATATTCGAGAAGATGCGTCATGTCGAAACCAGTAATCGAAGGATCCAACTTTACTTCGTCGAGCTCGCCGTCGAACGCCCAGCCTAGTGCATTGCCACGGCACCAGCGTTGGAGTCTCGCTCCCGCCCCTTCGGCGGGTCCATGCAACAAAAATTCGCGTAACCCCGCGATTGAGCGCATGTGGGGATCAAACGAGAGCTGCCGATGGATACCCCGCACCAGACGGCGATTTTCCTCGGGGGATATTCCTCCACGGCCATCGCTCTCAATGAGCGCCACGATCCATTCGCGCAGAAAATCATGTGAAGCCGCTGTATTTTCCAGGCCACGCAATGGCGCCAATCCGCTCGGCGCTCCTCTACGGAGCGCCAAATATGTTCCCCCGGTGGCGCGAACCAGCAGCTCACTGCCGCGGTCCTTGTCGAAGAGGACAACCGCACCCGCGCGGTCGACCATGCTCTGCTCGAGCATCGCGAGGATAAAGGTCATGAGCGTCGTTTTACCCCTCCCGATGGGACCGAATATCGCCGTCATGCCGACATCGTGCTCGTGCGGGATGTAGTCGAAAGGGGTTCCACCATTGGTACGAAAGCGCGCAATCGCGTTGCCCCAGTGACCTGAGCCGGATCCCTCGGGAAAATTCTCGAATGAGACTAAACCAGCGAAGTTGCGCGATGTGATCGCTCCCGGACGCGTGCGCCACTTATAGTTGCCTGGCAGCTGCGACCAATAAGCCGCCTCCATGCCGATGCCCTCTTGGACAACAACAGCTCCCGCATCCGCCAATCGCGTCCGGGCGCGGGCACCTCTATCTGCAAGATTATTGAGATCATTTGCATATATGCAAAGACTCACATGATGCGCCCCCAATACGAATTCGTTGCTCGCTAGTGCGTCCTCCGCCTCGGATAACTTGCTGATTTGGGTGACGGCTTTGTCGCCAGAACTCAACATTTGGCTGGACTTGAGGCTGAGCTTCGAGTGGGCTTGCGAGCGAGTCAGAAACGAGAAGCTCTGCGTCAGAACAAGCGGAAAATCGAGAGACAGTAGCACGTTGAGCATACCCGGTCGCGTCGTTGCGGGGTATTCGCGAAACGAGTAAATAGATCCCACATAACTATCTTTTGGTGTTCGGATCTCGAGTCCCCGCTTGCCGCAAATAACTCGGTCGGTATAGATCGAGGCGCCGAGCGAACCGCTAACGACGGGAACCGGCGTGAATCGACCAGTCATTATCAGCCGCAGAGCTTCTCCAACCTCCGTAAAAAGCACATCTTGCTTCTCACGAATACCAAGACGACGCAGGCCGTACGCTTCGAGAGCGCCAGCGACAAGATGCCAGAGATCTTCCAGGTTCCTGGTTTGAGCTGTGAGATCGTTTTCTTTTTGTCTGTAGCGTTTGGTGAACCTTCTCCTCACTTTGCCAAGCGCGGCCCGGGGAGACACGATCAGCGTAAGGAAGTGGTCATTGCGAAGGAGTTTGCCGGAGAGAACGCGCTCCTCAAAAGCTTCGCTCAGACTGGCGGAAAAAGCGCTGCGGAAATGTCGCGCGGGTGACGGCGGCACATCGTCATGACGTACGAGGTGAGCATATATTGACACATGATCATCAGCGATATTGCGCAAGAGCGTATTAAATGCACGGCAACGTGCATTGCGCATTTCGGCATCTTCGAGTTCGAAGGCCATGCCACTTACGTGCGCCATCGTCATGATCGATCCATCTTCTAGAAGGACAATATGGTCGCTGACGTGCCCGACGTAGGGTAGATAGACCTCGCCAGACCTTTCGGTTGTGCCACTTGCTCCGAGCATTACGCCATTCCTCTCCCTCGCGCGGGAACCTTGATTGGATTTGGGCTAACGCTTGCGCCGCCCCAAATCAGACCATCAACGCTCCTTCCCGCCGTCTGCAAAAAAAGTAGAACGACGCTGGCCGCGTTATAGTCTCGTTCCACCACAAGCCGCGCTCCGAACCACAAGGGCACGAGAACGACTTCGTACAGCGGGTTCTGAACGATGACGATGACAAAGCCGGCAAACATCACGAGTAGCCCCGCCAACGTCAGCGGCACGCCAAGAAACAATGCGGGCCGTGTCGCCGCCAAGTAAAGGGTTGCTTCTTCCAGACGATCATTCATTAGCCACCTCCAGTCAGCGTTTTGCCCAGGAAGCTGGCTCCAAACATGATGACAATGCCGCCGACGACGCCGGCAACGAGACCGAGTGAAGCGCGACCGAACATCCAGGAGATTCCGATGGCCACGATGCCAAGAACAGCGAGTGACTGGCCGAACGGACCAAGGATAAACGTGCATATGTTGTTAACCATTGTGGCTGGGTCAGTGCCGCCACCTGCAGATTGGGCCGCGGCCGGCCCAGAGGAGAAAATGCTCCACCCCATTGCACCGACCACGCTCGGCGCATAGCCGGATACCATGCGCATCACCGCGTTCGAGAGCGAGAGGCGATTCAGATGTACACGGTATCTTTCAAAGCATCGCATTATTGCGGACCTCCTTGATTTAAGTCGAACAAGAGTTGATCGTCGTCTTCGGATTTGCGGTTGTCCTCGTCTGGCGGCGGAGGCGGACCGGATGACCCGCCAGCTCCGCCCTCCGGGGAACGACGCTTATATGCCCCCCAAACATCCCATGTTTCCTCGGATCCCGGCTTCTCACGATCATCTTTTGGACGCGCGGTTAACGGGGGGACGAGCTGTTGAGCGGCCGTTTCAACTTTTCGCACGTAGCCGTTCGCGAAGCCGTGCGTGAAATCACCGGTGTTATAGGCGGAGATTGCCCGACGAAGCGACAATTGCTCGTCGTCAGCCGTGTTGCCGCCAGCGTAGCGGCTCCCAAGCAAGTTTGCGGCGACAGATAATGACGTGCAAGGTTGAAGGGCTTCGTCAGGTGTCAGACCAAGCACGGAAAAATTCCGGGAATTGATCTGCATGAGCCCAACATCCAGCGAATGCCGTGCTTCGAGACGGTCCATCACGACTTGCGTTGCTTGAGCCTGGTTCTGCCAGTGAAGCGTTTCGCCGGTGGTATTGTCATGCACAGCAAGCGGATCAAAGCGACTTTCGACCTGAGCGATCGCTGCAAGCGTAGATGGAGCAACGGATGGAGCGCATTCGCGTGCAAAATTATTGAACTCAGCAAATGAAAGTGGGGCAGCACCGCTCGACGGGCACGTGGAGGCCAGTAAGATAATCGACAGCGGCCCTGTTGCCTTCAACATTCCCCATCTCCCCAAGCTCATAACCAACACAGCCACTTCGGTCGGAAGAAATGCTGTCATCTGATGTTCACGATTATCGGGAGGGTCGGTTACTCTAGGATTTTTGTTTTCTTCTTTTCGATTTCATTTGAAGCGAAAACGGCTTTCCATGCACTTAAGGGTGCGCCGACGAAAGATGGCTCTCTAAGACAACGGCGAGGATCTAGAATGCCGTCGAAGTGAAATTCCAGGGCGGAATGAACGGGGGATGGTTCCAATAAACTGTGGCACTTCGCAGGCTCCGATCAGGGTGTCGATCGCGCCATTTGCGTGGCGAGGGTATCCGCCTATGCCGACTATCCTATGTCCGAGCTCAGCGAACATATGTCTTGTTCTTCGAAGACGGTATCGAAGACCTCCAGCAGATAATCGCCAACCTTCGGGTCTCAGAAGACGCACCGCCACAACCGACTGCCCAAAGCGATTGCGAGAAACCATAGCTATAGGCGCGCCGAACAGACGTGCTGATTACCCTGGTCGAGTCTCCTGAAAAACATCCTCAACTCTAGGCTTTGATCTTGGTACGAATCGCGTAGGCCATCGTCCTGGAGGATATAGGTTTGGGCAGAAAAAGCGCGGACGTCATGTCATCGCTGGAAAGTGACATTTTAAGATCACTTCCTCCAATGATGATGGACGCCGTCTTGAAGGCTGCGTGCAAAGCAGTAGCACTCTGATTCTCGGGAAGAGACGATTGGTCAACTAGAACCAGATCGGCTTGCTTGCCTTTTGATATCCAATTGCAAAGGTCTGCACATGTCTTAAAGCCCACCGGCTCATAGCCCAGAGCGGCGATCTTGTCTTCGTACACCTCCCGCAAGACAGGATCTGGCTCAATCAATGCCACAATTTCTCCGTTGCCACGCGGTGTTTTACAGGGCCCAAAAAACGCGTCCGGGCTGACGGGCTTCTTCGAGGAAGGAGGTAGATAAATGTCGAAGCGCGTCCCTCGCCCTACGGCTGAAGTAACGTCAATATATCCTGCAAGCGCGCTGACATGACCGTGCACGGCAGCAAGACCTAGACCCGTGCCGCCGCTGCAAGAGCGTGTTGTAAAGAAAGGCTCAAAAATGTGGGGGAGCACAGTTTCGGCAATGCCTTCACCGTCGTCGCTGACAGAAAGAAGAACATAGTCGCCAGCTGGCATAACACCATGCGCCAGTACTTTCTGTCGAGATACAAAAATTCGGCTAACGATGATGTCGATTTGACCATCGGCGGTAAACGCCTGGGAAGCGTTCTTGCAAAGATTCATCAGCATCTGCTGAACCTCTAGCGGGCTTCCTTCGACTACGCTCTTCTTGTCGTCAAACTTGAACTTCAGCTCGATGTTGCGCTGCAATGCAACACGCAATAAGGGAGCAATTTCCATTACGAGTTCGGAGACACTGAACGGCTTTGTCACGCGTTCTAGTTTTCGACTTAGAGTCAAGATCTGATCGATAATGAGCCTGGCTCTGTCACCCGACGAAATAATTTGGTCAATGTGTCTTCGGGTGACAGATGACCGACGCAGCATGTTTTGCGCCATTTCAGCGTACCCGAGGATTGCTCCCAAAATGTTGTTGAACTCATGCGCTATTCCACCAGCAAGTGTACCAACTGCCTGAAGACGTTCCGCATGCTCTAATCGCCTCTCCAGAATATCGCATTCGGTCTGCTTACGCCGAACATCGATATAGTGGCAGAGGCAGGCGGTGGCGAGTTCAAGAAGCTGAACTTCGCCTGGACAAGATTTCAGACGATAGCCCTGGTAACCGAGGGAACAAATCGCTATCAGTTGATCCGTAGATTTGTGTGCCAGCAGCATAGAAACGCCCGGAGTCTCCGGAGGAAGGCAGCTGACCTTTCGCGTCGACATGATGCGGAATACTGACGCACGCTCATCCGCTCTGGCAAGAGAAACCATCTCGCGTAGCGCGAGGTCCTCCCAGACGGGCTCAGGCAGCTTCGCAGCGAAACTTTCGACAGCCCACCTGTCACCATGGTCCACCAATGCTAGTGCACACGATTCCGCATTAAAGAAGCGTTGAATAATTCCAAGCGCAGCTTGCGCGGACGAATTGAGGGACGACGCTGTGGCCCCTCCCCCCTCGAAACAAACCCCAATCTCTTTGATTACCTCTTCGTAATCCAAACGCCGCGTTAACCAAGCCGTTTTCCGACGCAGCCTATAGACCAGTGAGATGATGTAGATGCAAAGGCCCACCGAAACGGAACCCAAGAAGATCCGTGCCCGCTGCTCCCTCACGCTTTGCAAGCTATAGGCCTCCAAACACTTGCGCTCCAATCTTTCGGCAATTTCAGCGGTGTCGGAGGTCTGAATCATGTTTACGGCATCGTTCACACGGGGCAAAATCGACAAGATGACGCGACCCTCGCGTGCAAGTATACGGATAGGAACTTCAGCCCCACCGCTAGCTTTTTGGAGCATGTCGAGTTCGTGACTGATCTCCAACGAGAGTGCTGGGCTTGGCTGACGCACAAACTGCAGCATCAGGCTGCCCAATTCGTTCGAATTTTCGACCGTCTGATCCGTCGACGACATTTTGGGAAGAATACTAAGCGCGCGAGTGAAGCTGGCAAGCGAATCTTGCAGGAGCACGTTTTGCGCTCCGAAGGCTGCAACGGCCGCGTCGGTCGTATCCACAGACACCTTTAGCTTGTCGAGCAGTTGAGAGAAATCATTGCCGATCACAAGATGAGATTGTTTAAATAGTCGCTTCAAATTTTCCAGGTTCTTCCGCAAAGCTCCCAACCTGGAGATAATGGGCCGGTAGTTCGCCACCACACCCGCTTCCGCGCGGAGTACATCCCGCTGCAGCGAAGCACTGTCGATGTTAATAGCTCGCAATTGGGTCAGGATCGCCCGATTGGTTTCATTGTCCTGCCAAGACGTAATCGCCATCAAGGCAAAAATCATTGCAGCAACTACCAAGGCCAGGATAGACCAAGGCTTGGCGCCTGTCTTGAAATCTTGCCGAGACGGTGAATACCTTCCATTCATCCGCACTTACGTCCTCGTACCAGCGCTCAGTCCCACCCCGGTGGCCCTTAGGCCGCACAGTAGGGTTTGTAAATGGGTTGAAGCAACAAACGTCGACTCAGTGTGTTTCAAATGAAACACAGCCTCGGCATTCCAATGGATGTTTCCGGTTGCCGAGGTGTTCTTTGACTCCGCGCGGTGGCTGGTAGGATCGATATGGTCGGGATGTCGCCGTTTGCACCGAGAAAAATGAAATCGTCGACATTAACAATATGGCTGATCATGCGTCGACAGGGCAAGTTGCTATGCTATGCGCAGCGAGAACTGCCGTGGCGGCTGCCGCGGACACTAGCGGATATTAGGTCTGTGTTCGTACCACCTTAGAGGCTGTCGGCTTCGAAACGAAGCCAGGACGTCAGCGGCATATGAGACCCAACCGGCTTTTTCGTGTGCATATCCGTTAAATATTCTTCAGCGGCATTTTTCGTTTCAGGTGACCAAGCAAAGCTGCAACACGAACTGTCAGGTGCTGACGGAGCATACCGCGCGGCCGATGTGGCTTCCCTACTCAAATCGCCTATCCGCTTTTCGACGTTGCGTTAACGGGGTCCGCTGCATTCACCATAAGCAGGTGTCGGGGCCAAACTCCTCAATTGTTCAGGAGGACAACGGGATGGAAACTCTCATGGCCGAATGAGCCGGCAACGTCAAAAATGTACGATTACAAATGTAGCGCGATATTAGTTCAGCAGATTGCGTAAAGCTGGTAAAAATCATGCAGTAAAACATCATAATCCGAATTGAAAAATCTGGTTTGGAACAGATGGGATATCCCATTAAATTTATATGAGGCGCACATGATACTCCATCTCATCTACGGACCGACTTGCAGCGGCAAAACGGACATGGCGATCCAAATCGCACAAGAAACCGGGTGGCCGGTGGTTGCCCTTGATCGTGTGCAATGCTGTCCTCAAATCGCGACAGGTAGCGGAAGACCTTTGGAATCGGAATTGCAATCAACGCGGAGAATATATTTGGATTCCCGCCCCCTCACCGAGGGCATCCTTGACGCTGAGAGTGCCCATCGTCGACTCATATTCGAAGTGGATTGGCGGAAGTCCGAAGACGGTCTTATTCTCGAGGGCGGGTCGATTTCGCTTCTCAATTGCATGGCTAAAAGTCCGTTTTGGAGATCGGGTTTTCAATGGCATGTCAAGCGGCTACGTCTTGGGGATTCGGACGCCTTTCTCACCCGAGCCAAGCAACGCGTTGCGGAAATGTTTGCCATCCGGGAAGATCGCCCCTCGTTGTTGGAGGAGTTGGCGGAACTCTGGAACTACCCTGCCGCTCGACCGATTTTGGAAGATATCGACGGATATCGCTGCGCAATTCGTTTTGCGCGCAAACACGATCTCGCAATCAGCCAGTTGCCAAATATTGATGCAGGGCGGCACGTAGAGCTCATAGAGGCCATAGCTAATGAATATCTTGAACATGCGCTCTCGCAGGAGCGCGATTTTCCTCAGTGGCCAGAAGATGGCGCAGGACAGCCTGTTTGCCCGGTCACGCTGACGCGAATTCGGTGATTCGCCGCTTCATCATTTGACCTGCGTGTTGGATGGCCATCGGCGGCGCAGCATCGGTCGGCGTCACCTCCAAGCGCGACATGCGGCGCGCCAAAGCTATTCGCACATCTTATTTGAGTAAGTGATTTCTTTCGAAGCACCTCGGCCGGCGCTCGGTCCTCGAGGGATTTGGCCGCTTCCGAGTTCCAGCAGTTGCAGATTTCGATTAGCCGGCGTCGGTCAGGCTTCAAAGTCGACTTCCATCAAAGTCATTTTGGTTACACGTCGACATTGCATCTCAGCAAGACGAGTGGCTGTGCCGACTGATATCGACCGATTGCCATTACGTACAGCAGGCTTATTCGGTTACATTTGAAACCAATCTTTGGTCTCCTGTAATCATTATACTGCTGATGGACTGCACATATCGTCGGTAAGCTTACATAAGGAGTACGATGACATGGGGCACCAAAAGAAATCAGACAAGCGCCTGGGCTACTCGCATCTGCGATTGGCAACTATCGACGGCGTATCCCTGCCTGATCTACAACTATCGCCCGACCGGCAGCAGCGCCCAACTTCGACGAAGAGGTCCTTTTTCGAGCAACTGCTCTTGGATTTTGCGTTCGGTTGCGAACTATTTTATCCGATCCAGCTATACGAGCATCTTGCAACGCGCGAGGGGGAAGACCAAGAGCGCTGACTCGCAAGTGAGAATAACGATTCGATAGATTTGGGAGAAATCCAACCAGCCGCCGCGCTCCTGGTTTGAAACCCAAGTCCATTGGATTTCCAAGTGCCACGATGAAAATTGTCGCCACGCTGGACGAAAACCAACGTGGTATCTCACTCGTCAACACCTGCAAATTCCAACTATAGGTCGGCGAGTGGACGGAGGATATCATGGACAACATCAATGCGACGCAAGCAAAGAACGGCTCGGGCACCTAGGCTTCAACAGGTGCGAACCTGCGCGGCAGGAACATCAAAAGATGGTGAGAAAGTCAATCGGGAACCTGACCGGTATACGGTGCGCCCAAGGCGCAGGCCAGATCTTGCTGCCGGTATCATATATGCTGACAACGCGCGCTCGCCTCCCAAAATCAACGCAATTTGACCGCAGGGTTCGCCCATCAAATTTGCTCCACAAAGGATTTCATTCTCCGTGTCATTATGCCCTTCGAAATGCTTTCGCATCGCCGCACTTGCAGCGGCCTCCATCGTGCTGGGCACCCAGATCGCAATTGCGCAAGAACCGTCTATAGGGTCTCAGTGGTTGAACACGCCGGCATCTCGAGTGGAAGCGCTTGCGGTTCTCCAGACCTTGAATGCCAATCTCCTGAGTAACGCCAGTGCTACGTTGACCCTTGACCGCTGGTGCGCCGGGCACAAGCTCGCACCGGAAGGTTCCAAGATCCTAGCTCAGCGTGTGCGCGGGCAAGCCAAGCCGGCCGATGATCACATCCGTGAACTACTGACCGTCGGACCCGACGAGCCGATCGCTTATCGCCGCGTTCGCCTGGTCTGCGGCGACCGCGTCTTGTCCGAGGCCGACAATTGGTATGTGCCGGCAAGATTAACGGCCGAGATGAATCAGGCATTGAATACCAGCGATATCGCGTTTGGCAGAGCCGTTCTGGCTCTCAATTTCACACGCACCAATCTATCTGCCAAGTTACTCTGGTCTCCTCTATCAGAAGGCTGGGACATGGACGGCTTGATTGCGTCTGGAAGGGGATCTCCTACCCTGCCGCCATTCCTGCTCGAACATCGTGCTGTGCTGAAACTTCCTGACGGCACGCCGTTTAGTACCTTGGTAGAAAGTTACACAAGCAAAGTATTAGACTTTCCGGTTCCACGCTCGCTTGCTCAGTAGTGTTTTGCGACGGCTACCGGATTCACTGCTCGAAAGAGAACGGATCGATACGAGTCATCCAGATCGCTTTTCAAGCTCAGGAGCTCGCTATAAAGGCGTGCTGCACAGGATCGGTTCGTCGTAACCGTGTTGAACAGCTGGCTGAAAACATCTTTGAGCGGGGCTGGCCATTCTGCCGCGCTCGCCCCTCGCATCATTCATGAACGGGCTGTCTTGGACGGCTGGCACTCATGTTCCCACGATACGTCAATAGGTCCCCAGTCGGATTGCAGAAACTGTTCGCGCCGCTATCGGCCAGCGGCTCCATCTCCTTACAAGAAACGCGAACGCAATTAGCAACGAAGAGGAACCCTATTTTTACAATGGCAGGTTGGTGCATCTGATATTGTTTGATCTAAAGCTAGATGAGGTCGGTTGTGCGTCGCGGACCGGTGCCTTCGCTGAAAGCAGCAAGGTGTGGAACTGGTGCTGCGTGATCTTAGAGCAATAGCGTTACCCGGCATGCAGCGGACGACGCGCTGCGCCTTAACTGCTTGTTTTTCTTCCCGTCCTAGAAATGCGGAGGCAACACGGATAGTTGTGGTTATCGGGAAAAACGATCAGGTTCAAAAACCTTTATGGAATGGGCGATTAATCGGGCCGAGGAGATTGTGTCGGCCAGGGACTGGATTTGCTGCGCTCGACATCCGAAGGTCATCGATGGAGCACCGATTATTGTACCATGCGCCTGACTAGTGCGATTATTGAAGCGCTGATCGAAGCTCGCAATTTTGAGCAGGCGCCGTTCGAAAACGTTCAAAAGAACTGATGGCCAGCCGCCAAGCGCAGCTTGTGCTCTATTTAGCCAAACTAATTGAGGGTCGGGGGATCTATTGAATATTAGCCCTGTCACCAAAGGTTAAGTTGGTGACAGGGCGTATCGCTGACACGGGGTGGCGATAGTGTCAACGACCAGGGCAAAATGCCAATACCCCAAAAGAAGTCCGATGAACATCCGCTCTGATCGCAAGGTTCATGCGAAATATGCGACCTGCTATCCAAGAAACCTTGGCGTCCGGATCATGAGTACAACCTTGGCGACATTTTTTGCGCATTTAAACCGGACGTTCGGTGCTCAAGCGCTTAGCTTCCTCGGTCCGAAGCGCATTGGGCCGGTCAGTACTCACTTGCCTATCCATTTCCAAAGGAGGTTGGCATTGACCCCATGTTCGAGCGCAAGTCTCGATACCGATGCCCCCGGCTCAAGGCAGGCTGCGACAAGCCGCTCCTTCGATACCGGATCAAAACGACGTCGCCCGTTCCGGCCTATAAGCCTCACACGCAGTTTCTGATCATCTTCCATGATTTGGCGTCCACCTCATTTTAGGTGGACACCAAATGCCTCAGCTCATTCAACGGAAAAAGGTGCGGGGTATTGCGCGCTTACCCTAAACCGCACCCGCACTTGGCGACTTGCGAGCTGAAAAATTCGTGAGATTATCTGCCGTTTCCAATGGATTGCCGAATGGCAAGTGCGTCGCGAATTCGGCGAGCAATTCAGGCGGAAAATGAGTTTTTCGTTCGGCATTGCATCCAACGCCGAGAGAGCCTTGTGGGATGCCAGTCTGCTGCTTTTCTCCCTTCGTAGATCAGCCTCCAATATGGCTCCGGCTCTACCACTTGGGCCTGGTCGGCCGAACCGCTTTCACGATACATTTGCGATCGCACCCTCGTCGAGGCAGGGATTCGTTGAAGGATGCGGAAAGAAACCTCATGAATTGAGCTTTCATTGCTATCACCCGCAATTATGCCGCTAAGATGAAGGCCTGCAGCTCATCTTTGCCCCAGGCTCCTCCCTTGGCGATGCCTGCCCGAAGGCCTCGGTCATCGACCAACATGGTCGACTCTCAATCGCGAAATTCCCGAAGGAGACCAACGACTACAGCATGGAGAGCTGGGAAGAGATCGCGCTGCGGCTGGCCGGCCAGGCAGGTATCGCCACTCCTCGGCACGAGTTGATCGACCTCGCCGGCAAGGCCGTCATGTTGTCGCGACGCTTCGATCGCGAGGGGCGATCCGCACCCCGTTCCTGTCGACGATGGCGACGATGGGCGGCGAGCGCGGCAGCTCTCCGGAGATCGTCGATGCCCTTGCTAAACACGGCGCCCAAGGTAAGACGGACGCCCATGTCCTCTATCGGCGTGTCGTCTTCCATGTGCTGATTTCCAATGTCGACGATCACCTGCGCAATCACGGTTTCCTGTGACTGGGAAAGGCGGACTGGTCGCTCTCGCCGGCATACGACCTCAAACCCGTTCCGACCGATCTGAAGGCTCGGGAGCTGACGGCGAACATCCATCTCGACGAGGGCACCTGCTCGCTCGATCTGCTGGAAGCCGCGTCGGAGTTTTTCGCGCTCTCACGCTGCCGCAGGCCCGCGCGATAATCAAAGAGGTCGCGACCATGACCGCAACCTGGCGCGATACCGCCAAGGCGATCGGCGCCCGCTCAGCCAAGATCAATCGCATGGCCAGCGCCTTTATTTTAAAACGAGCGCTTGCGCTATGACGAGTACCTTTTTCATACTCGAACCACCATCTGCAAATTGCCTCGCCGGGCAGATTAAGCCAACTCTGATTGGCGTCACACAGGAGTCAGAGATCACTATGGAGCGAAGAAACTCAACCCGTGACTGATCGCGCACTTGTAGGCCAAGCTGGTACCTTTTCTCTCGTAGCTTGGCATGTTGAATACGACCATAGTCAGTTCGGCGTCACCGTCCAACCGGATTTGGTAGCGAAGAAACTGAAGAATAGGCTTACCGTCACGATCAATCGTAAAGTGCTGATCCGCAAAAGCGAGGGTGCCGTCAGAAGTGATTCTATACCCATCTATGCGAATGCCTCCGCGCGTCTTCGTCGGCGGTGTATCGTCGGTCCCCGGAGTACACAAACTTAAATCGACCATAACGTCCACTGGCTTGCCGGTAGTCAGTGCAAGCGCAATCTCGGGAAAGGTTGCTAGTACATGACTATCATTGGCAGCGTTTGCAGCCGTAGCCAAAAGTATCCCAAACAGGGTGGGTAGCATAAGTTTCATAGGTGATCCCATTTAGATTGACTAAAAGAAGGTAAGCCATTCCGATACTATGGAATTGCTGTTACGTTGAGCTTTGAGATGAGGAGTCAGTCGCCTAGCAAGCCCTGCCTTGCAGTCGCCCCGTCTGCTTGATGAGAAGCAATCTCTCAGCGCGGACGATGATTCCACTAGGATGGCGTTTTCGGCATCTCCATGTTTCTGTTTGGTATGAAGTGTTGAGGGCGGCGGATTCCCCTGAAGCTCCGAGCGCCATGAGGCGATCCACGCGCTCATTCGCACGCGCTCCGGTGCTTCGAGACATTGCAGTTCACGGACAGCAAAACGCAACCCCGGAGGCGGGCCGCGCCGTTGCACTATCGCCACTTTGAGAATTTTCAGGCCCCGTATTCGCCTGTTTATTTCCGCGCATGGACAAGGCTCCGAAACCGTCCTCTTTTCCAAAGGCTGCACTCAGGGAAGATCGGCTCAATTGATATCCCTTTGCATTTTTTAGTTCAGTGCAGTCGACGTTGCATCACCGTGTTGCACCAGATCGCAACCAGAGGGGTGGGGCCGGATAGGTAATGCTTTCCAACCTAGGCGTTTTAGGCCGCAGCGTGAAACCGGAAAAACCGCTGCGTCTACCATCCCTATCACGTCCGGTTGACACGGCCCCTTCAGACGAACGTAGGGTCGGACGTTTTCAGAAGGATTTCAGAAACGCCGGCGAAAGCTTCATTTGAAACAAATGGGGCCGTACATTCGAGACCTGATGTCCCTTCAGAATTTGCGAGGGAAGTGATACGGGATCAAACAGCATTCGCGTCATGGGGCGGTTCAACTAAAGACGTCCCCAAAAGTCCCGTCAGCGGCAAGACGATGCGATGTGTCAACTTACAACAGCGCGGTGGATCCAGGAAATTATCGCGATAGTCCAGAGCGACTTCTGTCACGTGAAGAAGCGTCTAGCTCGGCTCGCGTACGGTTGTAGACCTCATTGATATTTTTCTCAAAGCTTTCGTTCGTCGTTAGGAGTCCCACTGCATTTGGACCGCCTCTTGCTAACGACGCACTATATCTCTCAATTGTCTCAATTACTGTGTCTACAGCTCTGACCTCAGGCCCCGCCGCGTCCCTATATCGTCTAGGATTTGCGTCCATGGTTTTTTGAACCTCGAAATCGGCTATGGCTCGGCCAAACAGGGGAGACAGCCGCGGACGGCTGCTCCTCTCTTGTTGTATGCGAGCCAGTTGATCCGCATTTAGGTACTTTTCGCCTTGGACCAGCACGTCGACCGCAGGGCATTTCTGGCCCATATTCCAGGTCAAAGGGGGTTCTAGCCGCAAAATTTCGATAGAGCGTTCGATAAGTCGCGTCTTGTTTGCTTCACCAAGATCATTCAAGTGTTTTATGACACTAAGAATTGCGTCGCACTGAGCAGATTCAGGCAAATTGAGTATATTGGTGACAAATCTCGATTTTCCCGCTTCAGACTGGAACTTAAGAATTGGGCCAACGGCTCGCGTTCTGGCCGTCGGAGAGGGTCGGTTCGTCTCCCACTCAGGTAATTGATTTCCGGGAATGACCGTATCGAACACGGTTTTGGCGGAGGCGCCAATTCGTTTCATTCGCGCGTGATATTTTCCGACGGGATCACTTGTAACGGCTTCACGACCTGCACGCCCTGTACGTTCCAGGCTTCCAAGATTTCGTGCCGTTTCTATCGGGTCCTGGGTAGGAATATAAGTTGCCACCTTAGCCAAAAGCTCGGGAGGCATATCCCTATTTGTCGATGTAGAATGGACTTCCGTACGGGACGCTTCGGATTCATCACTTAAGCTTCGTTGGTTGGGCTCCATCGTGCATGCTCCTTCTTTCTCTCAATCGGTCGGAACCTACTGTGATAAAGAGAGAGCCTCAATTTTTATTGTATTACTTTTGCAATTAACAACCTGTGATTCAATTGACCTGGTGAAAATGCACGATGTTGAAGTAGTCATTTTCCGAAACCAAAGCTTGAGTAGTGTCTTAGCGCCGTAGATGGTCACCCTCACGTTTAAGCGCCAAGCGATTCCGATTGCCACAGGCGGAATGATATAAGAAAATAGCTTATGGTCGATCTTATAGAGTAATATTAATCAGACTATAGCATGATTTTTCTCCTAACGCACATGCTGCAGGCTGACTGATTATAAAGAGAATCTTTACATTTCGATTCTCGAATAAGATACCGAACCACGTCGAAACGGTCGCATTCCTGGGGGCAGAACAAGATTAGTGCGAAATTGTACGCTCTCATGAGCGATTTAGGTTTTCCGGGCGCATTTAAACTACCCCGTTTTCGCGAGGTCAGTCAATTGATGCAGCCTGTGCACGGTGCTGGAGATGGCGATCCGAACCGATGGTTATCATACTCTCATCCGCGGATTTTCACCGCCTGACCATATTCGATGCGGGCTTGCCTCTCTCTAAGGACGGATATCTATCCCAACGTAAGTCGAGGGTTCCCTGTTCTTTGGCCGTCATCTCCAGCATGCTGCACAGGCAGAAAGGTGCGGTACGTCTCGGGCTATGCTGGGATCGGCACGTGCCGGGCAATATCCCAGATAAAGCCAGCAAGTTCGCGCGCAATAGCGGTCAGAACACGAGGTTGTGGTTTCCCGGTTTTTGAAAGGTCCCGGTACCGCTTGCACAATCGCGTCTGCGCTTTCCAGCCAATATCTTTAATCTCTTGAGGCTGATGCTGACTGCGCTTCAAAAAAGGATGTCTTTCTCGAGGTGGGTGTCGATACGACAACTAGCTTCAACCATCATGGTTCGGGCCAGGGCATTACCTGTCTTTGTAATGCGCCCCCGTCTGACTGTGCTGCCGCTGGAATGCTCACTTGGCACCAGCCCCAACCAGGCCATGAGCTGGCGTGGATTGTCGAAGCGGTTGATGTCGCCGATCTCTGCGGCCAGTGTCGCAGCGATGATCGTGTTGACGCCGTGCAATGATCGCAGGGCATCGACCAGTGCACCAAAACGCCAATCCTTTACAGCATCTTTAATGGCCTGATCCAACGTGGCGATGCGCTCTTCGATCTGGCGGATGGTTCGCTTCAGTTCCTCAAAAGCCAGTTGCTGATGTGGAAAGCGGAATTTGCGCAGCTCATTGACCCAGCGCCAATGGATTTTGGTCCAGTAAGTAGGTCGATTGTAGCGAAGGCCATGCCGCAGCAGAAAGCTCTGGAGCTGCTGTTTTGCAATCTTCAGCGCATCCAGGGACTGTTTGCGGGTTCGGATCAGATCCCGCATAGCTTCCTGTTCTTCATCCGGTGTCCAGACCGGGGTCAATTCGCCTGCTCGCCACAGCCGCGCCAGCATTTCCGCATCGCGTCGATCGGTTTTGATCCGGTCGCCTGCACGACGAGGGATCATGGCCGGAGAGACGACAGCACAATCAAATCCAAGCTTCGTGAGCAAGCGATGCAGACCGTATCCGCATGGGCCTGCTTCATAGCAGAAGATGGGTTGGGTGTTTGCGGCAACAAGCCGCTTGGTGAGACCTAGAACACTATCTGCAGTATTTTCAATCACACCGTGAAATCGGATCTCTCGATTCCGACCGTCGTCAGCAATGGCGACAGCTATCGTGTCAGCATGAACGTCGAGGCCTACATAAACTATTTTCTCCATGGCTTTTCCCTTCGAAACCAATATTGGCTCAGCAAGGAAAACCTAGCGGCTTTACCGCCAAAAATCGCTCATCTGGTCTAACCGAATTCGTGCATATTTCCCGTAGTTTGCGGCCTGTGCTGGATAAGAAGTTTTAGGGTGAAATGCTATTTAAGACTCAGTTTTGGGAACGGATATCCATCTCGATCATCACTTTCCCGGCCAAACGTACGATTTCGCACTAATCTTGTTCTGATCCCTTTCTACGGCTTAATGCCAAGCGACAGTGGTTACGATTATATAAGCGTAACCGGTAGACTAATCGGTCCGCGGAAGCCGAAGCCGCGCCATTGCACCGCGTCCGGGTTAGTCAGCGTCATGTTCGGAAAACGTTCAAACAGCGTAGGCAACATGATCGCCCCGACGGTTTGACGCGAGATTTGCGCACCGGCACAGTGATGCGGCCCCGAGCCGAAGGACTGGTGCGCATTATTCTGGCGGAAGACATTGAAGCGCTCTCCGTCGTCAAAGACATCTTCATCACGATTGGCAGAGGCTTGGATGGTCATCACGGTATCGCCCTTCGGGACAAGAAAACCGCGAATTTCCGTGTCCTCCAGGACGAGGCGCGAACTCGCCTGGATCGGAGCAACCCAGCGCACGCCCTCCTCGAAGACTTGCCCCCAGCACTGCTGCCTCTTAACCTCCTCGAACTGCTCCGGATTGGTCAGCAATCCATAGATGATCGTGCCAAGAGCGTCGCGAGGCTCGTTGATGCCTCCGCCGACGGCGATTTTGATGTTGGCGTAAATCTGGCTCATGGGTATGGGATCAGACGCGGTCACCATGATCGCGAAAGCCGAGGGGTTCGGTTCCGCCCGGTGCTTTTCGACCAAGTTGTCGAAGAGCCGGTTCATCTCCGCATTGGCTTCGTTTGCCCGCTCGAAAGGCTCAGGCCGCCATCCGAAGTTGCCCGCCCCTTCAATTAGCCGCTGCGACCAACGTATCATTTCTGCGTCGGATGCTTCGCTAATTCCAAGGATATGAGCCAGGATACGGGCAGCCACCGGGCCGCAGATCTCCGCGAACAGATCTACTGTGCTGCCGCGGGAAAGGCGATCAAGATACTCGTTTGCAATGTCCCGATAGATCGCCGCCCAATGCTCCGCGGTCGTTTTGGGAGCAAAGGCCTTAGCCATGGCCATTCTTTCGCGGGCGTGTTCCGCGCCGTCCTTGCGCATTAGAGTATGGGCCTGGAAGGCCGGCTTCATTGGCGTGTTGGGGTCATCCGAACTGAAGCGCCTGGGCTGATCCTTCACCATCTTCGTATCGGAGGCCTTGGTCAGAAACGTTCGCATCACTGAGGCGACCCGCACCACCGGGGTCTGCGCGCGCATTCGGCGATAAATCGGATAGGGATCAAGTGTAAGGTCGTCGATTGTGGTTACGCGATCCACTGGTGCCAATTGCATTGGGAGTTCTCCCGGTTCATTTAATCCTGGCTGTGATACTCAACCTCATCTCCGTCAACCGAACGGAACGGTGACCTCACCGATCGACGCCCAGATTGACTGTCATCCCCGTGGCGCGCCGTGCACCCCCGTGACCTATCATCCGTGGCCAGTCGCCTGTCACCCTAAGGCTCGGCGCGCGGCGCAGAAGTGTTCTAAGTCCTTCTTGCAATTCAATCCGCGCCAGAGCTTCGCCGAGGCACCGATGCACACCCGCGCCAAATCCGAGGTGCCTGCGCATTTGTTTGCGTTTTATGTCAAAAAGCTGAGGATGCTCGTAGTGTCTCTCGTCCCGCAGGCCGGACATGATGCTTAGGGCTAGGAAACTTCCCTTTGGCAATACGTACCCATCCAGATCAATATCTTCGAGCGCCAACCGCGGGAAAGACCCAACTGATGGCTCGAAGCGAAGCCCTTCCTCCACTGCGGCCGCGACGCCGGATTGATCGTGGCATAGAGAGGACCAGACAACAGGATTTTGCAGCAAAAGAGTCGGCAGCATCACCATCGCGTTACGAGTTGCATCGCTTCCGGCGAGTATGAGAAACACCAATTGCATGATCTCCTCGATGGGTGAAAGCGTTCCTTCTTCCCGCACCGCTTTCAAGTAGCAAGAGAGGAAGTCATCGCTTATACGTCGGCTGCGATCCGCTACCACTGCCCGGACATAATCCTGGAGCTCGACGGCAGAAGCCTCAATCTCCGGAAAATCGTCTTCTCCCCACGAAGGACTTAAGCAGCGCGAAACGTTGTAAACAAGTCGTGTGAAGAAAGGTGCATCCCCAAATGGCAAACCAAGTACACTGGCAATCGTTAGCGCAGGCAATTTCGACGCGTACATTTCAGCAAAGTCAAAATCGTCAACTCTCGGTACATCGTCCCACAAATGCTCCGTTAACTTCGTGATCTCCGGGCGTAGCGCGTCGATCATCCGGAATGCAAAGGTCTTCGCAAAGGCTGAGCGCCGTTTCACATGGACCTCGCCGTTTGAAAAGAGCATGCTGTAGCGGATTAAGTCGAAAACGGCGCCGCGGGTTACGCCTCGATTTAACATGAGTTCTGTTTCTATTTGCCTCGTACGAGGATCGGTGCCCAGCAGAAAGATATCATCCGCGCGGAGAACCAAAAAGACGCCGTCCTCCCTCCGAAGGAACGGGCGCTTAGGTCGCCATTCAGCAAAAATTTCATGGCCTTCAGAATCAAGCCTGCTTACAGGAACAGCATCAGGATCGAGCTCTTTTGGCTGCGTGGCGTTTTGAAACTGCTGGTCGGTCCCAGAAATGCTGCTCGTGATCATTTTTACATACTTTCATCGAAGTCGATACCAGAATCGACGTAAACCGTATGGGAATTCAAAGCCTTAGCTTCAATAATAAGCCTTCGGTTTAACGTAGCAACAAAAGATATGTCGACAAATTTGAATCTCGTTTCATCTGTAATATGGTCGAAATTATATTTCCGGCTTTGGTGCTTGAGGCGCTCGTCGCACAGGCCGCAGGCTACCGTCGACCAACTTTGTCCGTCGCGGAATTGGTGGAAAGCTGTAGGGATTGCGCCTAAGTTTGCCGCAAAGGCATTGTCCATTTTAAGCACAAAAGTTAGATGTGCGAATTCCACTCTGAACCCGGCCGCCATTCCAATCATTGACCGGCCACCGTTCCGATCTGAAGCCGGCCACCATTCCTATCAATAACCGGTCAGTTTCCGGCACTCAAGTTCCCCTGGGTCAGCAACATTGGCATGTGTCCCCTCGATATCCACGAGGGGAATTTAATGCCTGCAAAAAGAAAGCTGACCATGCGACACATACGACAAATGCTGCGGCTTGCGGGTAGCGGAACGAGTAGCCGCGAGATCGCTGTAATGCTTGGCATTGCTCGCAGCACCGTGCAGGACAACTTGAAGCGGGCTGCGATGGCAGGGCTGAGTTGGGCCCTCGCCAGCGGCCTGACAGACGATGTTCTCGAGGCCAAGCTCTTCGTTCACCCCGGCGTCAAGCGGGGCCAGCGACTGCGCCAAGAGCCCGACTGGGGACCGCTTTCAATCGAGCTGAAGAAGCCAGGCGTGACGCTGCTGATTCTTTGGGAGGAATACCGCAGCGCCCATCCGGATGGGTATGGATATAGCCGTTTTTGCGAGCTGTTCCGCGGCTTTGAGAAGCGCCTGTCACCGACGATGCGCCAGGAACACATCGCCGGCGACAAAGTCTTCGTTGATTATTCCGGCAAGAAGGTGCCGATTGTCGATCGCAAGACCGGTGAGATCCGCGAGGCGGAACTGTTCCTCGGCATGCTCGGCGCGTCGAGCTACTGTACGAGAGGAAGATCGGTGATCTTGGCGAGTTGCTTCGCAAGCGTGGATTTTCCAGCACCTGGGCAACCGACGATCATGACGCGTTTCATTTCCTGTCCCCGTTTGAGGCCCTACCAGCTCCTTTAGTTGGAACAACAGCAATCGGTCAGTTCAACTTGCAACGAGTTCTTGCAGCTTTCGCCAGGCAGAAGCAAAGGTCTGTCCTGTGCCAGGTCGGTGCGGGGTTCGACGCCGAGCGCAAACACTCCAGACTGATAAGCTCTCCAGATAGCAAGCTTGTTCAGTTGGTCGCGAGTGAACGTCAGGCCGACGGATATGTCGAGTTCACGGTTGCTGACAACGATCGGATCCGCTTCCGGAATCTCTAGGCTATCGACCGAGTCGACGTATTCGCCGTAATCGTCACTTGGCCGAGGTGGATCCACGACCAATTTTGCCGCAAGGAGCTCAGGAAGACCCGTGATCTCGAGGTTCTGATCCAGAAACGGATAGCCGTAGTTCAGGTGATAGATTATTGCATGTCCAGACGGGCGAAACCCCCGGTTTGTCACTGTGTCGTCAATCCGCAGCGCCTGACCAAAGACTGGTAAAGTGATCCTCCGTCTCAGCTCCAGGTTTTCGCCGAAGACACTTGCCTGCCTGACGATCCCCTCACAGAAGATCTCACCGGATTCTGGGTCGACGTCATATCCGACCAATCTTGCTTTTTCGGTCGAGATTCGGCCATGCTGAGGCATGCTTTTCGTCTTCAGGTGCGGATGATTATAGTGGGCAATATCAACTTCCAGAGGACGGCTGATGTGGTCGAGCCCGCATGTCACAAGGAAGCCATCGAAGTTGCGCATGAAAGCCCAGCCGCCTTCGGAGCCTGGATCAACCATTGGAAAACGCATCTGAGTCGGCGAGTTCCAACCAATATTGGTCCCCCTAAACGAAAGGCTGGAAATATCGAAGCCGCGATCCAACGCCACTTCGAACGCAATTCCTGTTGCATTTCGAGCGATCAACAGCCGTTGGCCACGCGCCGGACCGTCCTCGAGGGTCGCCAGCCGGATATCTGCTATGGCTCTTAGGTCGGGTGTTTTCTTGAGAAGTTCGATGTCCATGTCGTCCTCAATTGTGTGGGTCACTGCTGTCGCAGCTTAAAAAGCAGTTGTTTGAGCTCCGGCTCGATAACCAATCCAGAAGCTTCCTCCGGAGAAAACCACCTGATCTGGCGTTGTCCTTTCTCGGGGAAATCATCCTTCAGGGTCGATACGGTCAGCAGGTGAACCTGAACCAGACAAGGGATGAATTCGTCATGTGATACCTTCTTGTCATATCGGTAGTGACCATACGGGTTTTTGCAGACTCTTCCCCGCACGCCGGCTTCTTCCCAAGCTTCCTCCCGTGCGACTCGATGAAGCTTTTTCCTGCCCTCCGACCAGCCCTTGGGGATTACCCAGCGGCCAGTTTCGCGGCTGGTGATCAGAAGCGCTTCCATCTCGCTGTTAACAAGGCTTGTCGAGCGTACGCAAATCGCGCCGCATTGGTCCGCGTCGACCAGTGGCGATCTGTGACCGTTATTGTCAGAGGCGCGCCGCATTATGCGGCCAGCGCCACTTTATCGAGCAACGGCTTCACCTTCTCCAGGAAGTCGTGGCTGCCACAAGCAAACCGGAGTTTGGCCGACAAGTCGGTCCTGTCCCAGTCGATCGTATCCGCAACACCCAGATTGCTCAAAATAGGCAACGCTGCCATAACGTCCCACGTCGAGTCTCCCAATGAAACGTAGCCATCTGTCTCGCCCATGGCCACCTCGACCATCGAGAGTGTCGCAGCGCCGCAGAAACGGAAGCTGATATTGAGATCATCCGAGATATAACGGATGACTTCGAGCCTGTCCGCTGTCGAAGCCGAAGGATGGTAGCTGAACCCGGTCGATGCACGCGACATATCGAGCGGCGGAAGTGGCTTGACCGCCATGCCGTTGAGCTTCGTCTCCACCGTTTTCCCTCCAACAAACATCAGGTTTCGGACTGGAGCGAAGATAACCCCGAATGTAGGACGCTTGTTTTCATAGAGACCGATGGAAATTGCCCAGTTCTGACCGCCGCGGACGAAATTGAATGTCCCATCAATCGGATCGATCACCCAGATACGACCTGAACGCCCTTTGATTTCGCCCCCTTCTTCTCCAAATATGCCGTCTGCGGGAAACGCCTCCCGCAACTGCGCGATAAGAAATGTTTCGACCTCCTTGTCCGCCTTCGTCACAAGATCGAGATGTCCCTTGGTCTCGACCGACAGGCTCGATAGGGAGCGGAAATGAGCGAGGGCAAGGTCGCCTGCCTTGCGCGCGATCTCTTCCACAATCGAAGCTGTTTCTCCTGCGTGAGATGTCGATGTGTCCCGATCAGCCATTTGCACGGTCCTTGAGCCTGGCGACCTGTGCGACGTCGTCTCCGAGCAACTGATCCAACTGACCTTCACGAACCCACTGAACGAGCTGCGTTTCCACGTCCACGCCGTACTGCGCGAGTTTTTCATGGTACCCCGTCGGTAGGTAGCAAAAAGCGGCAAATCCCTCGTTGTGGAGTTGGCGGGCTTCACCGCTGGCGAAATGGTAGATCTCGATGTTCATGGCATCGAGATTGGCCTGACGGGCAAGGGCGGCTGGATCGATGAGGCGCGAATGCATCAGGCCAACGGTCGGTACCTCGGGAATTGCTTCCTTGACGGCCTTCAGCTGAACGTAGTCGAAGGAAGAGAACTGGAGGAGATCCGCACAGCCCAATTCATCGATGAGCGTCCTCAACTTTGGGAAGAAGACGTCGTTCGCGTCGTAGATCTTCAGTTCAAGCTGATAGATAATGCCAAGCTCACGGGCGAGCTGAAGCGCGTCCTTAAGTAGCGGCACACGCTCTCCGACAAACTCCGAACTGAACCAACTCCCTGCGTCGAGTTTCGACAACTCCGAATAGGTCATGTCGTGAACGATGCCGTGACCGTCTGTTGTGCGGTCGACGGTCTTGTCGTGAATCAGCACAAGTTCTCCATCGCGGGTAATTCCGAGATCGGTTTCGCATGTGACGTTACGTCCGCCGAATTCAAACGCCTTCCGAAACGCCGCGAGCGTGTTTTCGGGGGCGCCGGCGCTGTGGCCGCGATGGCCGCCCAAGCGGATCGTCTCCGGTGTCATTCTGAGAGGGTTCATTTTCATTCCTTTCGTTTATCGCAGGCGCGCGTCGAAGCGATCGCGCAAGTAGTCGCCGAGCAGGCTGATGGACAGGGTGGTGAGAACAATAACAACGCCGGGCAACGCGATGAGCCACCAGGCAATCGCGATATAGTTTCTGCCGTCTGCGACCATCAGCCCAAGGCTCGTTTCCGGCGGTTGGATCCCAAGCCCAAGGAAGCTCAATCCGCTTTCGAGCAGGATGATATCCGGGAAATTCAGGGTGATTTGAACGATGAGCGGTCCAGCAATGTTTGGAAGGACGTGGCGCACATAGATCCGAAGCGATGGTACGCCGACGATGCGCGCCGCCTCCGCATATCCCTCCTGGTTCGCACTCAAGACGAGGCCACGCGTCAGCCGCGCATAACGCTCGAATGATGCGACACCAACGAGCATAAGAAGTATCAGCGGGCTTGACCCGAGAAACGCCAGGACACCAAGCGCGAAGATTATAAAGGGCACGGAAGCCTTCGCGTCTGCGAAGCCCATAATGAGATTGTCGACCCAGCCACCGAAATGTGCCGCAAGAAATCCGAGGGTCGTCCCGATGAACGCGCAGATGAGAGAACCGACAAGAGCGATCATCAAAGACGTCTGGGTAGCGACCAGAATGTTGCTGAGCACGTCACGACCGAGATAATCAGTTCCCAGCAAATGTCCCGGCGCACCCGGCGGCGCAAATCGCGCCAGAGGTGACTGCTGCAGATAGTCGAACGGTGCCAACCATTGCGCCGTGATGCCCACGAAGACGACAACCGCAATCCAGATCAGGCATAGCCAGATACTGATCGGAATGCGGCGGGCAGATTTCAGGAATTGCCGCTTTGGTAATGAGAGTGTCGTATTAGCCATTTTTTTGAAGCCTGATTTTCGGGTTCAGCACCGCATAGAGAACATCGACGATCAAGTTGATCGTGACCATGAACGCCGTGAAGAGAAGGATCATTGCCTGAACGACATTGAGATCGCTGAGCGTGATTGCTCGAACAAAACCGCTACCAAGCCCGGGCCAGGCGAATACGGTCTCTACGATAGCCGACCCCCCCAGCAAGCCAGCTGCAACGAAACCCAGCATGGTCACCATCGGGATCGCCGCGTTCGGGAGCGCGTGGCGGATAACCACTTCCCACTTGGGAATACCATCGGCGCGAGCCGCTGCGATATAGGGCTGTTCCAGAACTTCGATCAGCGCGGAACGCGCGAAGCGCGCAATCGCAGCCGCATTGACAAGACCGAATGTCGCAACGGGCAGGATCGCATGCTGCCAGGTGGAACTTCCCGAGCTCGGCAGCACACGAAACCAGACGGCAAACACGAAGATGAGCGTCAGTCCGAGCAAGAAATTTGGTACGCTATAGCCGAGAACAGCGCCTGCCATGACGGATTTGTCGGCGGCACTGTCGCGGCGGACTGCTGCGATGATTCCCGCGGGGATACCGACGAGTATGCTTAGCACGAATGCTGAGATCGTCAGCGTCAATGTCTTGGGTATACGTTCGGAGATGACGGTGAATACCTCACGACCGTCGGCTGCCGATACCCCGAAGTCGCCTCTGAGCGCGCTGGCGAGATAGATCAGGAACTGTTCAGGAATGGATCTGTCCAGGCCCCATGCTGTTCGGAATGCTGCCAGCGCCTCTGGCGTCGCGTTCTCGCCCAACATGGCCCGAGCTGGATCTCCACCCAACCTGAGAATGATGAAGACAAACGTCACGGTCAGCATCATGACAATGATCGCTCGAACGAGGCGTGCAAGGATGAAACTAATCATCGCGCCACCTCCATCATCTGCGCCGGATCAGTCTGCGCGACTATAGATCTCGGAAACTCTTCCGCTCTATGGCACGCTGCCAGTTGCCCGCCCGCAGGCCGAAGCAGCGGCGTTTCTTTCGCACATCTTTCGATTGCAAAAGGACAGCGTGACCGGAAGGCACAGCCAGTCATTACCTTGCCAGCGTCGAGTTCCCCCTTGATCGGTGGTTCAATATTGCGGACCGTCGGGTCCATAGTGGGGACGGAGGCAAGCAATGCGCGGGTATAGGGATGGCGTGGCCACGCATAGACAGATTTGATATCGCCGGTTTCGACGACGCGGCCAAGATACATCACGACAATACGATCAACGAGATGGCGAACGATGCGCAGGTCGTGGGTGATGAACACATACGCCAGATCAAGCTCCTGCCAGAGCTGCCGAAGCAACGCAACGACCTGGGCTTGCACAGAGACGTCGAGCGCAGATACCGCCTCATCGAATACGACCAATTTGGGGTCGAGGATCAAAGCTCGGGCAATAACAACTCTTTGTCGCTGCCCTCCCGACATCTGATGTGGATAGCGGTTCATCATCGCGCTCGAGAGGCCGACCCGGTCCAGCATGGTTGCCGCCCGATCACGCGCGCCCGCGCGGTTGGCAACCCGGTGAACCCAGACGGCTTCAGCGATTTGCTCGCCGATCGTCATTTGTGGATTAAGGGCGGACAGCGGGTTTTGCTGAACCAGGGAGGTCTCCTTTCGGAACGTCGACCAGTCTCGCGCGCTACGATCTGTGTGCGCGAGTCCTTCGAACAAGACCTCTCCCTCGGTGGTGGAGGTCAAGCCGAGCAGAAGTCTACCGAGTGTCGATTTCCCGCTTCCAGATTCACCGACGACACCTACCCGCTCACGCGGCGCAAGTTCGAGATCAATTGAATTAACCGCCACATGTACCGATGGCTTTACGAAAAGCCCGGATTTCAGGCGAAAGACCTTGGTGACCCCGCGGGCCTGAAGAAGAGGCGCACTCATGGGCTCACCGGATGGTAACAGGCCGCGTCATGGAACGCGCCGACGTTGACAGGCCCGGGAAAGCTCACGGAACATTGTTCGCTCGCGCGGGGACAGCGTGGGTGATAATAACATCCGGCAGGCAGGTTATCGAGAAGAGGAACAGAACCCGGGATTGGTACTGGCGGCTCCAGGTCGTCCGCATCGATCGTTGGCATGCAGCCGATCAGGGCGCGAGCGTAAGGATGCGCTGCACGCTCCAACAATTCCGCAACCGGCGCCGTTTCGACGATCTTTCCGCAATACATGACCGCCGCACGATCCGCGAGGCGGGCGATCACGCCGAGATCGTGCGACACGATCAAAAGCGCCATGCCTGTTTCAGATCTGAGTTCCTCCAGAAGATGAAGGATCTGCGCCTGCGTCGTGACATCGAGCGCTGTCGTGGGCTCGTCGGCGATCATCAGCTTGGGCTTCGCAGCGAGCGCGTGGGCAATCATGACGCGCTGGTTCATACCGCCCGAGAACTCATGAGGATAGGATCGCAGCCGACTTTTGGCGCGGTCGATACCGACACGTTCGAGAAGACGCATGGCCTCGAGCCGTGCATCGTTGCCCTCCAGACCCTGATGGCGATAAAGGCTGCTCTCGAGATAATAACCGATCGAATGAACCGGATTGAGGCTGCTGGTCGGGTCCTGATAGATCATGGCAATAGCCGGCTTGCCATCAGCCTTTGGTCCACTGTCCAGCTCAATAGTTCCGCCCGTCTGCGAAATCCCTCGCGGCAATGCCTTGGCTATTGCGTAACATGTCATGCTCTTTCCGCAGCCCGACTCCCCGACGAGTCCAAGCGTCTGCCCTGCATCCAGTGAAAAACTGACACCGTTGATGATTGTGATATCGCGCGCCGGCACCTGAACGACCAGGTCGCGAACTGTTAGTAGATTTGACAACTTAGGCTCCTCCAGGGCGACGCGCACATCTCGCGCGCGCCGCCTTCTCGATTAACGAGTTCAGCCGAAGCTGAGATTGTTGCGGAATTCCATCATCTCGAAGCTCACGGGCTTCCAGTGGACATCCTTGCGCGCGGCATAAACGTCATACGGCTGATAGAGAATGACGGCTGGCGCCTCCTCTTCGAAAATGTCCCGCATGCGATTGTAGGCGTCGAAGCGCTCCTTGCCATTCGGCAGAACCGTGACCTTCTGACATAATTCGTTGAACTCGGCCGGCGCCTTCCAACCCCAACGCTTTTGAACCTGACCATTCGGCCCGAATTCGGGGACGATCGTGGCGTAGGCATCGGTCATCCATTGGCCGTTGGACCAGTTTCTCATCCAGGTCTGGTTGTCCGGGGGGAAGCTACCCGGTGCGTAGGTTTTCATGACCACGTTCACACCGATCTGCTTCCACATTTCGATCATCATCATCAACGCAGGCATGGCGTTGGCATAATAGTTGCCCATCGTGTGATAGGTGATCGGCGTTCCATCGTAGCCGCTCTCCTTGACGAGACGCTTGGCCTCCTCGACATTATATTCCATGGCCTTACGCTTTGGATCGAAGGTTTCCCCATAGTTCGGGAAATTGAAGCCGGCCGGGATAGATGCTTGTTTCTTCCAGAGCGCTTCAACCATGATTGGCCGGTTGACAGCCAGAGCAAGAGCGCGCCGAAGCTTCTTATCCTTGAAAACTTCTTGGTTCATATTGAAGGTGAACATGTGGAAGTTTTCGATGAGCGTCCCGCGCGTTTCGAGGTCCGGATAGCTATTTATCAGCTGAATGTCGTCCGGCGTCAGGGTAGTGATGATATCGTATTCACCGCTGATCAGACCCGCGACGCGTGTGGCTGGCTCTGCGACGATCTGGTAGGTGATCTTCGATGCAGTCGGCTTTGGACCCCAGTAGGCGTCGTTGGCTTCCAGCACCACACGGTCGCCGGCAACAAATTCCACGAACTTGTACGGGCCTGTTCCAACGGGCTTGTTACCGAAATCTACTGCTCCCAGTTTCTTGTAGTATTCTTTGGGAACAATGCGGCTCATCCAGGATGCGACGAAGGTCTCGATGAGATAGCTCGGGGTCTTTGTGCGAAGTGTGACTGTGTATTTGTCCTCGACCACGGGCTCATCGAAATCAAGCGAATAGGATTTCCCAAGCGGGATTTTCTTGATCGCTTCGGGACCCCAAAGGCGTTCGGAAGAAAAGGTGTATGCGACATCGTCCGCGGTCAGTTCAACACCATCGTGGAACATGACCTTCTGCCGCAGCTTGAAGCGAACCGATTTCTCATCGATGCGCTCCCAGCTCTCGGCAAGTGCCGGAACGAGGTCGATGGCATTGCCGGGAGCTCCCTTCGCGAAAAAATCGCGCGCTATCAGCGTGTCGAATATCTGGTTGACGATACGCGGGCCGACATTGCTGATTGCATTGACCGGCTCCAGCGAGTTCGGCAATCCGTTCACACCCAGGCGAAGCGCCCGGCGTTCTTGCGCGAAGGTGAACTTCGCACCGGCAGTTGAAGCGACCGCTATCGCCGCGGTGCCCATCATAAAATTCCTGCGATTGGTCTTAAGCATGTGGTTTTCCTCCCAGCTCTGTTGAATGAGGCTTTAATTCGCGCGCGGCCGTCGAACCTAGTTCGCAACAACGAACTTCTTCCGCAGCTTTTCCGGTATTGTCTCAATGATGGTTCGGGTTCCAGAGTCGGTGACGATCACGCCGACATCCTCGATCCTGGCCGTCACCGAGAGGCTCGATTTTGTGAATTTCGAATGATCCGCGACGACGATCACGCGGCTCGAAACTTCGATCATGGCGCGAGCGACACTCGCGTTCACGGGCGACGACGTACAGATCAATCCGCGATCAACATCGATCGACGCCGCGTTGAGAATGAGTTTGTCGACATTGAACTGGCGGATAAACTGCTCCGCCAAAGGGCCGCGGAAGGAGCGGTTCGTTTCGGTATACTCGCCCCCGACCGAATAGATGCTTTTGCCCTCCCCTCTCGTCAATTCCTCGACAATGTCGAGACCATTCGAGATGAAGGTGAGGTTTCTGCGGTCAGCGAGCTTCTTGGCAACTTCCAGCGCAGTTGTACCGGCGTCCAGAAGAACCGTGTCACCCTCGACGATCATACCGGCAACGACTCCGGCTATGGCCGCCTTCTCCGCCCGATTCCAGACGGCGCGGGCAGCGTTCGGCTTGTCCTGTGTAACCTGCGTGACGCTGACCGCACCGCCGTGAGTTCGACGCAAGAGTCCGGCCTCGTGGAGTTCGCTCAAGTCGCGCCTCGCAGTGGCCACCGAAATCTGGAAGTGCTCCGTCAATCTGCCGATAGCCAAAAACTGCTCATCGCGCAAAAGCTCAACGATTTTCGCCTGGCGGTCCTGAGTCGAGTTGAACACCAACGCTTCCCTTCCAACAAGAAATGGTCTATATCGCTCACACTATGAGCGTAATCGTTCTTCGTCAAATGAAAGTTTGGTGACAGTTTTGTTGCAGCGCAACAATACATTACAAGCGATTACGCATTGTTGGGGATCAAGAAGCTTCGGGTAGCTAAGCGGAAGCCTTTGTTAGTGTGATCGAAATCGCTCACTTTCGCACCGCACCAAGATCGTAAGCTTCTAGGAGGAGTGATGACTCATTCGATGTCGAACTGCCGTCAACAAAACCGGCGCGGATCAGCGCTACTCCGCACGACAACAATACGAAACCAGTTGGAATTCATCTTGCCTGCGATACGGCGCGGGCAAGATGCCGGTGGGCAGCCCTCCTCCCTGCTCGCCCACCGGCACCCTCATCAATCGCAAGCTGGACAAGGTCTGCGACGAGAACCGCTTCCCTCTCGAGACAAATCAAGACGGCACCCGTCTGGCCGATCTCTGTTGCGAGCAGCCGCTTGGCTGATCAAGGCTTACTTCCAACAGAATTAGCGAGAGGCGCGACTTGGAATCGACAATCGTTCTCATAAATCTCTGCGGCGCCGTCGCGTTGCTGCTGTTCGGCCTGGCCCAGGTGAAGGACGGAGCCTCCCGTGCGCTTGGGGCCAGATTGCGAACGGGCCTCGCCTCCGGCACGAAAAGCAGCGCCCGGTCGTTTCTATCAGGGTTCGTCGCCACAGTCGCGCTTCAGAGTTCTACAGCGACGGCGCTGATGGTCTCCTCGTTTGTGGAACGAGAGCTTATCAAGCCTCGCATGGCGCAGGTCGTCCTCCTCGGGGCCAATGTCGGAACGGCGGTCACCGCCTGGATCGTCGCAACGGGCATCGAATGGGTGTCCCCTGCCCTACTCTTCGTCGGCATCATTCTCTATCGAGGCGGTTCGACCTCCAGGCAGGGCGCCGGAACAGCGTTGCTCGGTATCGCGCTGATGCTGCTGTCACTACACCTACTCAGCAACGCGACCGAGCCGCTTCGCCGTTCGCCGGCGCTCGCAGCGTTTATCGGCCTGCTTGAAAACGCCTGGCCGGTCGCGATGATCTTTTCCGCGGCCATCGCATTCGCTTCATCTTCAAGCTTGGCCGCGGTCGTTCTGATTTTGTCGTTGACCTCCACCGGAATCCTCTCTGGCGGGCTTGTCGTAGCGCTGGTTCTTGGAGCCAATTTCGGTGGCGCAATACCTCCGGTGATCGCGTCGTTATCAGCATCGGCGGCGGCCAGGCGGGTCACACTAGGCAATCTGATTGTCCGGGCAATCGGCTGTCTGCTGATCCTGCCAGTGGCCGATATTTTGGCCAGCTGGCTTTCGATGTTGCCGGTCCCAGCGTCCAAACTTCCCGTGGACGCGCATCTCGCGTTAAATATCGGCCTGGCTCTCCTGGCCATGCCGTTTTCCCGCCTTCTTGCACGGTGGATGGGGGTCCTCATCCCCGCGTCCGAACAGGCTGACAACACACCGAAATTCCTCGATCCGGATGAGCTATCAACACCAGTCGTAGCACTGACGAGTGCTGCACGCGAAGTGCTTGGCGTTGGAGACCTGATCGAAAGAATGCTCTTGAGAGTGTCGGACGCGTTCCAGCAGAACAACGCCGCGAGATTGAAGGATATTGCGCAGCTTGAGCGCCAGGTCGACCGGTTACAGCAGGAGGTCAAGGTCTACTTATCGAAACTCGGCCGTACTGGACTGTCGGAAGACGAAGGCCGACGCTCGATCGTCATCATCGACTACGCCATCAACCTCGAACATATCGGGGATATTGTCGAGAAAGGTCTGCTGCCCGAGGTCACGAAGAAGATCGCCCACGGTTTGAAATTCTCTGATGACGGCTTCTCCGAACTAACACAACTCTTCCAGCTCACCGTCGATAATCTCCGGATCGCACAAACAATCCTTATCACCCGGGACATCAATCTCGCGCGTCAGCTCATGGAGCGGAAAGTCGAAGTCCGGCACATGGAAAAACAGTCTTCCGAGCGCCACCTGGAACGTCTGCGCGACGGGCGCACCGACAGCCTTCAAACCAGCTCGCTTCACCTCGACATCTTGCGTGATCTCAAGCGGATCAACGCGCATATCGTCTCGGTTGCTCACCCGATCATGGACGAGCAAGGATTACTGGGCGAGAGCCGTCTCATCGCGGGCGGCTCTGCAGACTGAGTGAAAGAAAATCAACTCGTCCTCGTAAGACGACACATACTGGAAATTGAAATGCAAAACAAAGTGCAGTTTATCACCTATGTTGACCGCCTGACCAGAGGTGGTTTCAGGCAATTGAAGGAACTGGTCGATGGCAAGTTCGCTGGCCTGTTCGGCGGCGTCCATGTCTTGCCTTTCTTCAATCCGATCGATGGCGCTGATGCCGGATTCGATCCAACAGATCACACGATCGTCGATCCGCGCCTCGGCGACTGGGAGGATGTGCGGGCTTTGTCGGGATCCGTGGAAATCATGGCCGATCTTATCGTCAACCATGTCTCATCGCAATCCGGCGCATTCACGGACTTCATTGCCAAGGGTTCGGCGTCCGAATTTGCCGACATGTTCATGACGTTCGAAAAGGTATTTCCCGATGGCGCCACCGAAGAAGACCTTCTGAGGATCTATCGACCGCGCCCCGGTTTACCGTTTTCGAAGGTGACCCTGGCTGATGGTACTCAGCGGATGCTCTGGACAACCTTCACACCGGAGCAGATCGACATCGATGTCCACAGCGCCAAAGGCACAACCTATCTCGAAACGATCCTCGATCGCTTTTCGGAGGCGAATGTGACGGCGATCCGCCTCGACGCCGCGGGATACGCGATCAAGAAAGCGGGCAGCAGTTGCTTCATGATCGACGATACCTACGCATTCCTCGAAGAAGTGGCTGGAAAGGCCCGCAACCGCGGCATGGAGGTTCTGGTCGAGATTCATAGTTATCATCGTGACCAAATCGAGATCGCGAAGAAGGTCGACCGGGTCTACGATTTCGCACTACCACCGCTCATCTTGCATGCATTGTTTACGGGAGACGCCACGCCGCTGGCAAAGTGGCTGGCAATAAGCCCCCGTAACGCGATCACCGTTCTCGACACCCATGACGGGATCGGCGTTATAGATGTCGGCGCCCGTAGCGACGGCCGGGCGGGCCTCCTCGAACCCCAGGCGATCGACAATCTTGTGGAAGAGATCCATAGGCGATCGGATGGCCAGAGCCGCCAGGCGACGGGGGCCGCTGCATCGAATCTGGACCTTTATCAGGTAAACTGCACCTACTATGACGCGCTTGGTCGCAACGATAATGATTATCTCATCGCTCGGGCAATTCAGTTTTTTGCTCCAGGAATTCCGCAAGTCTATTATGTCGGTTTATTGGGCGGCGTAAACGATATGGACCTGCTCGCCAAAACGGGCGTGGGGCGTGACATTAACCGGCACTATTACGGCAACGACGAAATCGGTACGGCCCTTGAGACCCCGCTCTTCCATCGCCTTTCAAATCTGATCCGTTTCAGGAACACCCATCCCGCCTTCGGTGGAGCGCTCAAGGCCACCATTGCTGATGCCGGAGCGTTGGTGCTTTCATGGCAACACGGCGATGCTTTTGCTGAATTGAAGATCTCATTTGCCGACCGCAAGGCGAGCATTGCCGCATCTGGTCAGAGCGAGATGCAGATCGTCGAGTGAACTGCACGCAAGTGCCGCTTCCCCGGCTCGATAGCATGTACAGGGGGATAGTACGGATATTCGTGAAGCGTTGGAGCATGTATGCCTCGTGGAAAAATGCTTCGGCTCAGCCTGAGTTGTCTGGGTAAAAGAGGATGAAAGCAGATTCAGCCCGGCGGTCGGCTGCTGGGAGCAAACGTTAGAGTAGGCATCGCACACCAGCATATGGGGGTATGGAATGCAGCACTGGCTGGACAAGTTGACCGATCTTGCCGCAATTCAGGGCGACGAGTGCATCCTGAAAGATGGCCTTGCCGACCTTGCCGAACATTTCGGCTTCACCGGCTACGCCTATCTCCATATCCAGCACAAACACACCATCGCGGTCACCAATTATCATCGTGACTGGCGATCGGCTTATTTCGAGAACAACTTCGACAAGCTCGATCCGGTCGTCAAGCGCGCGAAATCCAGGAAGCAAGTCTTTGCCTGGTCCGGCGAACAGGAACGATCGCGGCTATCGAAGGAAGAGCGTGCCTTCTACGCGCATGCGGCCGATTTCGGCATCCGCTCCGGCATCACCATTCCGATCAAGACCGCCAACGGATCAATGTCGATGTTCACGCTGGCGTCGGAAAGGCCGGCGATCGACCTCGACCGTGAGATCGACGCGGTCGCAGCCGCGGGCGCCGTCGGGCAGCTCCATGCCCGCATCTCTTTCCTTCAGACCACTCCGACAGTGGAAGATGCCGCCTGGCTCGATCCGAAAGAGGCGACCTATCTCAGATGGATCGCCGTCGGCATGACAATGGAGGAAGTCGCAGACGTGGAGGGCGTCAAGTACAACAGCGTCCGTGTCAAGCTCCGCGAGGCCATGAAGCGCTTCGACGTTCGCAGCAAAGCCCATCTCACCGCCCTCGCAATCAGAAGAAAGCTGATCTGAAAACGTGACAGACAAACCAGGGGAGAGGAATGATGTCAGTAACTTCCTATACGTTCTACATCTATTCTCAGGCGACTGCCGATGATCAGGCGCACTGGCTGCACGGGCACACCACCGTTCAGTTTTTCGATAGCCTGGAAGCGGCCCGGCAGGAGATAGTCAAGTTGCACGAAGACCTAAGCCAGGATCTCGACCTCACGTGGCGTCCGCTCTATCTCGAAAAAATCGAGACCCGGGCCGTCACAAAACACCTGCTGCTGTCTTTGCTCAATCGCAACATGGAAGCGCTTATCGAGCGGCACATGATTGTTGATACAATCTCCTCCTTCTCTTCGAGCGCTTTAAGCGGGCATAATTGATGGATGCCAGTTCCATGTTTAAATGAAGATTAAACATCGTATGCAACTATTCGCGCTCTGCCGCGACCTTCGGTCCGGTAAGTATCCTTGGGAGGTCGCCTAGTGAATATTCTCAATCGTGGTGCCAATGCATGCGCGGTACTTGCCGCCCTCTCTAAATCTCAAGCCATGATCGAATTCGATCTGACCGGAAGGATACTCACCGCCAACGACAATTTCTGCCGGGCGCTCGGCTACGAGCTATCCGAAATTATCGGCAAACATCACAGCATGTTCGTTGAACCGGACTTTGTAAAATCGGCGGATTATAAGGCGTTTTGGGCGAAACTCGCCGCCGGCAACTTCGACCAGCAGCAATATAAGCGCATCGGCAAGGGCGGCAAGGAAGTCTGGATCGAGGCGTCCTATAACCCTGTCATGCGCCGTGGCAAGCCGGTCAAGGTTGTCAAGATCGCCACCGACATCACCGCCCAGAAGCTGAAAGTTGCAGAAGATGCCGGCAAGATCGAGGCTTTGTCGCGGGCGCAGGCGATTATCGAGTTCACGCCGACCGGCGACGTCCTGACCGCCAACGAGAATTTCCTGTCCGCCCTCGGATATTCTCTGAGCGAGATCCAGGGCAAACACCATTCGATGTTCTGCGAACCATCCTATACCGCGTCGCCCGACTATCGGAATTTCTGGAAGATGCTTGCAGGCGGGGATTTGATGGCGGACGAGTTCATGCGGCTCGGCAAGGGTGGTCGCAAGGTCTTTATCCAGGCATCCTATAATCCGATCTTCGATATGAACGGCAGAGTTTTCAAGGTCGTGAAATTCGCGACCGACGTGACCACCCGGGTCGAAAACGTCGAACAGCTCGCGGGCTGCCTGAACAGTCTGGCGGACGGTGACCTGGCGCAGCAAATCGAAAAACCGTTCATCCCCTCGCTCGAACGTTTGCGCACCGATTTCAACGCCGCCTCCGACAAGCTGAAGCGCGCGATGGCGACTGTCGCCGACAACGCCAGGGCGATCTCCGCGGGATCCAGCGAGATTCGGACCGCCGCCGACGAGCTGGCGAAACGCACCGAGCAACAAGCCGCCTCGGTCGAGGAGACCGCCGCTGCGCTCGAGGAAATCACCACAACGGTCAAGGATTCCAGTCGTCGGGCGGAGGAGGCTGGCCAACTCGTTGCACGCACCCGCGAACATGCAGAGCATTCCGGGGAGGTGGTGCGCGACGCGATCGGCGCCATGGATCAGATCGAAACGTCCTCTCGCGAGATCTCCAACATCATCGGTGTCATCGATGAGATCGCGTTCCAGACCAACCTCCTGGCGCTGAATGCCGGTGTCGAAGCGGCCCGTGCCGGCGAAGCGGGCAAGGGATTCGCGGTCGTCGCGCAGGAAGTCCGCGAGCTCGCGCAGCGATCGGCCAAGGCCGCCAAGGAAATCAAGACGCTGATCACCGCGTCGGGCAGCCAGGTCCAGAGCGGGGTATCGCTTGTCACGAAAGCCGGTTCCGCGCTGCAGGAAATCGCAACCCAGGTCCACGACATCAACACGAATGTCGTCGCGATTGTCGAAGCGGCACGCGAGCAGTCGAACGCTCTCGGTGAGATCAACAAGGCCGTGAACAGCGTCGATCAGGGAACGCAACAAAACGCCGCGATGGTCGAGGAGCAGACGGCGGCCAGCCACAGCCTTGCTCGCGAGGCCGCCGCGCTATTCGAGCTGCTGGAGCATTTCAGGTTCGATGATACCGGCCGAACGCAAGCGTTTGCTGGCCAGGTTCATCGGCCATCCGTCGCGCCAGTCGCCAAACCGTCGAGCTTCGCTGCGTAGGGTTCCACCGCGGTCGGTATCAAAGAGACCGAACGGAGGAGCTCGTGTCAGGCCGCCTTTCCTCCGATGAAGATTGCGGGTCTGAGTTGCCGCGATAGTTCAGGGTATGACATCATAGCCCGCTATAAAAATTCGCCATGAGACAAACCGAAGCTGGTTCAGTTCACGGAGGCGTTCGGAATATAGCCAAGAATGCTGATCAGCGTGCTGACAGCGCTCATCTGCGCGTGCATCTCGATACTGGCCTCGATGTAACACAGATGCTGTGGGCCTCCGACTTCCTTTCCCGACTTATAGCTTTCCGGCAGGGCCTGGAAAAGTTCGTCGGCCTTTTCGACCAGTCGCCGATGCGCACGGATTGCGTCTATGGTCAGTTTCTCGAGGTCAGCCGGGTGTAGTCCACGAGTTAAGCCGACCAGTGGCCGGAGCTCAACTTTTTTCGTCAATGTTGCATCTTCCGATTCCATTCCTGACCTAACCCTGGTTTTGTCTGCGGTGCGCCCCCGCTGACGTTGAACCCTTTGAACCCTAGCCGGGGGTTAGAATCCGAGATGAATCGGCCCTGAGACCTTTAGCACCGAGGCGCCTGGACATGAGTCACAGGCCCCCGGCCACAAGGTCAGAGGGTTCCTGGCACCGTTTCGGTCAGCGCCAACCGTTCATCTGCGGATTCTAAGCCGCAACACAGCGCGTACTGCGTCATGCCCCTTATAAGAGCCATTCCAAAGAGATGCCAGCGCCGATCGACAGAACGACGGTGCAAATCTTCACATGCCCACCTCGATGGAAGGCACAAAATACCTCAAGGCCTATGCTTTCGAAGAAGAAATCAACGCGACTTGCGACCAGAGATAGAATGCATTGGTAAATCGCGACGACACTTGGTTGTTCTCTGCCGTGCTCTCATTGACTGCGATTCGCCTGGCGCACGGACCGAGCAATTTTTCGCTCCTGGCCCGCGTTCATCGACGCAGACGCGAGGAACTTGTCCTCACTTCCCGCGCGCGCCGATGCCGGAAAGGTCGATCCGAATACCAGCCTTGTTCGGGTCGACCGGTTCCGCTTCGAGTGCATCGACGTTGCCGCCCTTCATCTTGTCACTACCGGCTCCGGACCTTTCCTCTTCCACCCCTGGTTCCGGCTCTGGCAGCTTCACGTCGCCCGGATCGGCTGCCCGGAACACCGCTGTCCCCTCGAAATACCCCGTTTGCCATGCGATGATCGCGTCTTCAAAAACCTGCGGAAGGACCTCGCTTTCGGTAGGGTTACCGTACCATTTGGTGACGATACGATAGACTTTGGCGAACAGGGCCGTGCCCATTTTGATGTTTTCGCAAGGCTCGATCAGGTCCGGCTTCAACTGGCCCGCCTCGACGATACCGAGCCCGGCGGGATACTGCGTCAAGCCGACGCGAACGATATTGCGGCCGAGGTTCTGGCGTATCAATGCGAGCGCTTCGTCCGGCGTTGTCGGCTTCGGCACCAGAACGATGCGGTTGCCGGAGCGGACAGTGACCGCGAGCGGGTCCGGCGCCCCTGCCCGTTCGATGAACTGTTCGACGATCGCGGGTTTCAGGCCGGGATCGCTGCATTCCTTGATGAGGGCGGAATCGACCATCGCGAAAGTCTCCTTATGTGTTGAAAGCCGTGACGACGGGTCGCCCGAAGAGTTTCGCCCAGGCAATCACGCCTGCTTGTTGGATGGCGACGATCGACGTTCCCTCGGTCCACCATCCGTTGCCCGTGGCGACGATGGCGGCGGGGGAAAACAGCATCGAGTGCAGTATGGGCCAGACGATGAGCTGCTCGTAGCAGATCAGCGGCGCGATCCTCGTGCCAGCGAGATCCACGGCCGGGTTGCCGAAGAAATGCGCTTGAGCGCCACCGCCCTGCCCGGTCCATTGCAACCATGGCTGCCACATCGATACCGGGATCGGCATGCGCTCGCGATAGAGGATCCGTGCTTCACCCTCCGAGACCGTCACCATGACGTTGTCGTAGCCGCCCGGATCGATGACGGCCGCGCCGGCGATCACGGTGACGTCCGCCCCTCGCAAGCCCGCCTGCCAAAGCCGTGCGACAGTCGGGGTCCATAAGCCGAGGGCGCTTTCGGGAAGAACGATGACACGGGTTTCCGCTCCTGCCGCCGCGCGCACCGTTGCGATCAGGTCACGGTGATGGTCAAGCGAACCATCACGTCCAAGCGTTTGACCCTGTTCGAGGTCGACGCCTTTCCATCCATCCGGTAGGACAGGTTGCGTCCACGTAGCGGCGGACCAGAGCCAGTAGCCTCCCAGGGCAATGGCGGCAGCCGGCCAGTATCGCGATGTCATCATCGCGAGGCCGGCTGTGGTCGCACCCAGCCCCCACCATCCAAAGCCGGGAAACAGAACGCCCGCTGCGGTCAGTGGATGTGCCCACCCGGTGATGCCGAAGGGCGGCAGCCCCATCAGCACCGCGGCCGCAAGGTAGCGCACCGGCTTTCCCCAACCCAGAGCGCCCCTTCCCGGGAGCCTTGTCCAGAGCGCCGCGTGCAGGCCGACGAAGGAGGCGGACGCGGCCAGCCAGAGCAGGAGGCCGGGCCAGAAATCGGCTGCGTAGAAGTTCGCCACACCCTGCGGCAGGCCGCGCGAGGCGGCGAGGAAGTACCCGGCAGACACCGCGCCCGCAACCAGTCGTGATGGAGATTGCGCCCATAGCAACGGAAAGAGCATGGTTGTCGGAAGAAGGAGAACCTCGCCGCTCCACCCGACCGCTCCGACCACGATCGAAAGCAGGATCAGGAGCGCCACACGCCAGCGGTCACGGGTCAAACGTGAACACCGGCCGCGCCAGACCGAGAAGGCCGGATGCCGGGATCGGCCCAAAATATCGTGAATCATAAGAGCTCGCAAAGGATGAGTGAAGAAAGAGATGGCCGGGTGGCACGACGCCGCCCGGATAGGGATGGATCGCCCTGCCGGCACCATCTGTCGCCCGCACAGCGGATGCGGGTATCGGGCGATCGTCGATGACGACCTCCCCGCTGATCACGACCCGGTCGCCGGGAAGCGCGACAATGGTCTTGATCAGGGGCGCAAAACCGCCCCTGCAAAGCCCGCGGCGGAGATATCCGCGCTCCAGCGCCTCGATGAACGACGCGTTCGACGGCGGGCAGATGAACACCAGATCCCCGACCGCAGGGGAGCGGTTCAATGCCTCGATGCGCCAGAGCCCGAGCGGCTCGCTTGGCGTCAGGTTCAGGCGATAGCCGCCAACCGCGGCGACAACCGATCCGCAGAGAATGACGGTCACTGAGACCCCGATCAGGATGATCGCCCGGCGCGGCGTCATTGCTTGATCACCGGTGTCTGGCGCTGCGACAGCCGCAGGTCCTCGACCTGCTTCAACGTCGCGGCGGTGCGCTCGTGGGCAGCGAGTTGCTGTGCGGTGCGCATCACCGGCCATGCCTCGGCCAGGTGCTCCTTCTCCTGGGGCTGGAGTCCCTTTGCGAGCTGCTCGAACAGCCGCCCGGATGGTTCGCGCGCGGCGTTCGTCAGCAGGCTGCGTTCACCGAAGCGTTCCGATACAGCCTTGTTGAATCCGTCGATTTCGAGCTTGGCCTCCTTGTCGCTGACCGCATATCCGAGTGCTGCGGGAAGGTCGTTGCGGTCGATCGCATCGCGCACCCGTTCGAGTACCGTGCGGGCGGACGGCGACAGTGCCGGTATGTCGATCGAGACGCGATGCCGGATTGCCCTCTCCTCCGCTTCAAGGCGCTGCATGGCGTTCGTTCGCATCTGAAGATAACGTTCGAGATCACGCGAAAGCGCCGGCGCATTGACGTGTGCAATATCGCGGTCCTCCTTCTCCACGCGGCTGGCGAACAGGCCGGTCTTGCCTTTGAGCGCTCCAAAACTCTCCGGCTCGTTCGCGATTTTAGCGAGCGTGGATTTCGCAGTCGCCGGATCCTTCAACGCCGCGTCGACATCGACCGCGCGGAAGGCGGCTTCGGGCTGGGCGTAGATCAGATGAAAACGGGAGGAGACTTCCTCCCATTGCTTCTTCAGACCGGGATCGGCGGCGAGCTTGTCCTCGACCGCCTGGTCGAGGGATTTCGGATGAATGGTGATGCCGGCAACCATCGGCCTGACCTCCTTCATGTTGCTGGAAAGCGATTGTTGCTGGTGAGTGCTGGAAACGAGACCGAGCTTGCCGCCGATGGCGAGCAGCCGGCTTCCGAGACGGGCAAGCCGCTGTTTCTGCCGGACCGTCCAGTCGAGCCGGTCGCGCATCATGGTCCGGGCGACGTTCATGACGCGCAGGCCATGCGTGTCGGCGAAGCGGAGTGCCGCGCGATAGAAGCTGGCGTTCTCGTAGTCGAGCGTCGTTTCCTTCGCTGCGTCGCGCGACATGCGTTCCGTCATCCGCGACAGCGCCAGCTCGCGGATGTCGACGACCTTCCAGGTATGGCGCTTGACCTTCTTGCCGTCGGGAAGACGGACCATTTCGGAACCCTTGTGGTCGAGGCCGATGCGGTCGCCGATCTGAGGCGCCGCCTCTGCCATCGCGCGCCTCAGATCGACGCCCCAGATGGTGTTCTGCTTCCCCTCGCCCGTTTCGAGCGTGACGAAATAGCTGTCGTGGTTCTCGGGCTTGTTCTCGTAGGGAGCCTCTCCGTGATCGACGAGAACGCCGCCGCGGTTGGTGAACTCGTTCATGCCGACATAGAGCCGGGCTGCATCGCGATGACGGGTGAGCGCGACATAGGTCAGATGGCGGTCCATCGTGCCGGAAGCGAGCACCCTGACGTCGTCGACCGTCGCGCCCTGCGATTTGTGGATGGTGGTCGCATAGCCATGATCGACATTGGCGTAGAGATGCTGATCGACCGTCACCTGACGGCCATCCTCCCCTTCGCCGATCTCGGCGACAAACCTGCCGGGTGCGGCTTCGACCACCTTCGCCAGCATGCCGTTCTTGACGCCGAGCGATCCCTCGTTCTTCAGGAAGACGATCCGGTCGCCGGCGTCAAAGCGACGCTCGCCTTCTTCTGTCCGGAAGGCGAAGCCCTCGCCGACGAAACCGCGCCCGACCAGTCTTTCGCGGGCGAGTTCGTTGAGTGCGCGCACGTCGAGCCGTCGATGGGCGAGAATGAGAGAAGACCTCGCCGGATCGTAGTCGCGGTTCCAGTCTTCGATCAGCGAGGCTATGGCCTCGTCCTTCGACCAGTGCGAATGGATCAGGTTCGCGCGGTCATAGGCTGCGAGCGCCGACCCGACCTGACGGTGGGCAAGATCGACCGAGGCGCGACGCATCCACGCCTCGCGCTGGCGATAGATCGTGCCAAGTTCGGCATAGCCGATGCGGTCGGTAATCGCGCGGAATGCGGCGCCCGCTTCGATCGGCTGGAGCTGATCGGGGTCACCGACCAGCACCAGCTTGGCCCCGGCCTCGGTCGCTGCCTGGACAAGCATCGCCATCTGCCG
Source organism: Agrobacterium tumefaciens (assembly GCA_025559845.1). Taxonomy (NCBI): domain Bacteria; kingdom Pseudomonadati; phylum Pseudomonadota; class Alphaproteobacteria; order Hyphomicrobiales; family Rhizobiaceae; genus Agrobacterium; species Agrobacterium tumefaciens. Next base: position 54,998 of record CP048472.1, on the reverse strand, counting down.
CGACGACACCATGCCCGCCTCATCCAACACCATGACGGTCCTGTCGTCGAGACGGTCACGCTCCTGTTGCCAGCGCAGTTCCCATGACGACAGCGTGCGCGCGATAATGCCGGCCTCTTTCTCCAGACCCTCCGCCGCCTTGCCGGCAAGCGCTGCGCCCACGACGCGATATCCGGCGGCTTCCCATGTCTCGCGGGCCGCTTTCATCATCGTGGTCTTGCCCGCTCCGGCACGGCCAACGACGGCGGCTATGCGATTGGCGCCGGCGATATGCGCAAGCGCCGTCCGCTGTTCCTGCGACAGGCGGTCGTGGCGCGCGAAAGTCGCGTCGAGAAGGACCTTGCCGACACCATGCGAGGACCGTCGGTCAAGCCACATCGCGCTCCGGGCCATCGTCGCTTCGAGGCGGATCAGCTCGTGCGTCGTGAACTTCGACGGCTCGCGCTTGCCGGTTGCCAACGAGATCCGCTCACGCTCCAGCCGCAGCACTTGCCCACTCTGCATGATGCGCGCCATCGTGTTGCGGAACATGCCCGCATCGTCGATATAGCGATGCAGGATTTTGGCGACATCGCGCTCGTCGAAGACGCTCTTCTCGCGGGTGATGAGATCCAGCACGAGTTTGGGATTCTCCCGGATGCGGCGGGCATTCTCCTCGCGCCGCTCCTCGTTGAGCTCAAGGCGTTCGAGCTCGGCTTTGCGTCCCTCCCCTTCGGCCTTGCGCTCGATCGCCTTGGCCCCGACGCCGAGATGAATGGTCGGCACCAGGTCGATACCCTGCTTCTCGTAGGATCGCCCGTCGACGCGCAGATTGATGCCGTTGAGCGCCAGGTGATGGTTCATCCGTTCGAACCAGGCGTAGCGAAACGCGTTGAAGTCGTCCGTTCCGCCGGCCCATAGCTCATAGACGATCTTCCCGGCTTTCGTCCGCAGAGGTTCGCCGTCCTCGCCGATCACCGCGACCTTCTTCGCGCCAAAACCGTCTTCGGTCAGCGGCCGCAGGGTCGTCATCAGGTGGATGTGCGGATTGCCGGGATTGTCGTGGTAAACCCAGTCGGCAACCATCCCTCTGGAGAGAATGTGCTTTTCCACGAAGTCACGGACGAGCGCGATATTCTGCTCGGCTGTGAGCTCCAGCGGCAGCGCCACCGTCAGGTCCTTGGCAAGCTGGGCGTCGATCCGCTTTTCGAAAGCCTCGACCCTGTTCCAGAAGGCCTCTGAAGCGCCGGCAACAGAGCGGTCGGCGATCAGCATCCGGACCCATTTCGGCGCATGGTCCGGCAAAAGGAACTCTTCGTGAAGGAGCCCAACCTTGCGGGTGTAGTCGATGGTGCGCGCCTCGCGCTCGTAGTCCATCTTCGCACAGTGCCGATAGGCCGCCGACAGCACCGCGCTGCGGCCGTCGCCGCGGCTTACGATGCTGGCTGAGAAGTGGGCGATGGCCACGGCGGCGAAAACTCCCGATTGATCGGTCGAAACAAGCTGCTCGTCGCGAATAGCGGCCCCGCCAGGGTCATTGAGCAACGCGTCGCGCCAGCGACGTATAATTGCGCCCTTGGTTCCGCTTCTTCGAAACGGCGGGATGATCCTCCAAAGTGTCGGCTTTGCCGACGTGCAAATCTGCACGTTCCTTCGGACGTGCTTTTGAGGAAGTTTGGCGGCGAGAACATCACCGCGAGACTTCCAGGGAGATCCGACCGGAATGAAGAAACCGTCATCGAAGATACGTGAAGAAATCGCCCGCCTTCAGGACCAGCTCAGACAGGCGGAGACGCGGGAGGCCGAGCGCATCGGCCGCGTCGCGCTGAAGGCCGGTCTTGGCGAGATCGAGATCGAGGAGGCCGAACTCCAGGCAGCGTTCGAGGACATCGCCGGGCGCTTTCGCGGAGGTAAGGCAGGGACATCCGGAAGGAAAAATGCCGGTGACGGCCGGACCGCCGGCGAGCCGGGCGCGACGCTCGCATCTGGCTCGGATGCGGGCAGCCGTGGCGAGGCTTGAGCGGATGCACCGGACCGCATCGACCGACGCCCGAAAGAAGGACACCCGCGAGAAGATCGAGCTGGGTGGCCTGATCGTCAAGGCCGGGCTGCGCTACGAGAAACGGGCACTGTTGCTCGGCATGCTGATCGATGCAGGTCGCCGCATCAAGGGCGACGATGCCGAGCGATCGCGCCTCACCACGATAGGGGCGGAGGCCTTTGGTCGTGACGGCGAATAGAATTCTCCTCGCCGTCGTCCCCGCCACGACGATGATCGCAGCGGTGATCCTGATGCCGGGGATCGAGCACTGGCTGGCGGCGTTCGGAAGGACGGCGCAGGCGAAGCTGATGCTCGGGCGGTTCGGCATCGCCCTGCCCTACATCGCAGCGGCTGCGATCGGCACGATGTTCCTGTTCGCGGCCAACGGTGCCGCCAACATAAAGACGGCTGGATGGGGCGTCGTCAGCGGAAACGTCGCGGCGATTATCATCGCGATGATCCGCGAGGCGGCTCGTCTTTCCGGCATCGCCGGAAGCGTCCCCACGGACCAGTCCGTCCTCGCCTACACGGACCCGGCGACAGCGCTCGGTGCGGCCGGCCCATTCCTCGCCGGCGTCTTCGCACTTCGCGTCGTCATCAAGGGCAACGCTGCATTTGCCAGTCCGGCGCCGCGCCGTGTCCGCGGCAAGCGGGCCGTGCATGGCGAGGCGGACTGGATGGGCGTGGTCGAAGCGGGAAGACTGTTTCCCGATGCGGGCGGCATCGTCATCGGAGAACGCTATCGCGTCGATCGCGACAGTGTGGCGGGCATGTCGTTCCGCGCCGATCAGCGCGAGACATGGGGCGCGGGCGGCAAGTCCCCGCTGCTCTGCTTCGACGGCTCGTTCGGCTCGTCGCACGGCATCGTCTTTGCCGGCTCCGGCGGTTTCAAGACGACATCGGTGACGATCCCGACGGCGCTCAAATGGGGTGGCGGGCTTGTGGTTCTGGACCCGTCAAGCGAGGTGGCGCCGATGGTCTCGGAACACCGGCGCAAGGCCGGCCGAAAAGTGATCGTGCTCGATCCCGCCACGCCCGCCATCGGCTTCAACGCGCTCGACTGGATCGGGCGGTTCGGCGGAACGAAGGAGGAGGATATCGTGTCGGTCGCGACCTGGATCATGACCGACAACGCGCGCACCGCCTCCGCCCGCGACGATTTCTTCCGGGCTTCCGCCATGCAGCTGCTGACCGCGTTGATCGCAGACGTGTGCCTGTCAGGGCATACGGACGAACAGGACCAGACGCTGCGCCGGGTGCGCGCCAATCTCTCGGAGCCTGAACCGAAACTGCGCGAGCGGCTGACGCGGATTTACGAGCAGTCCGAATCCGATTTCGTCCGGGAGAATGTCGCGGTGTTCGTCAACATGACGCCGGAGACGTTCTCCGGCGTTTATGCCAACGCCGTCAAGGAAACGCACTGGCTCTCCTATCCGAACTATGCCGCCCTGGTGTCCGGCGACAGCTTCTCGACGGACGATCTCGCCAAGGGCGAGACGGACATCTTCATCGCACTCGACCTGAAAGTGCTGGAGGCCCATCCGGGCCTTGCCCGCGTCGTGATCGGCGCGTTCCTGAACGCGATCTATAATCGCAACGGCGAGGTCGAGGGCAGGACGCTGTTTCTGCTCGACGAGGTGGCCCGTCTCGGCTATCTGCGCATCCTCGAGACAGCGCGCGATGCCGGTCGCAAATACGGCATCACGCTGACGCTGATCTTCCAGAGCCTCGGGCAGATGCGCGAGGCCTATGGCGGTCGGGACGCCACGAGCAAATGGTTCGAGTCGGCGTCATGGATCTCGTTTGCGGCGATCAACGATCCCGACACGGCCGACTACATCTCGAAGCGATGCGGCGACACGACGATCGAGGTCGACCAGACGAACCGGTCGACCGGAATGAAGGGATCGTCGCGCTCGCGGTCGAAGCAGCTTTCGAACCGGCGGCTGATCCTGCCGCATGAGGTGATGCGCATGCGGACCGACGAGCAGATCGTGTTCACGGCTGGCAACGCGCCGCTCAGATGCGGCCGCGCCATCTGGTTCCGCCGCGACGAGATGACGAGGATCGTCGGCAAGAACAGGTTCCATCAAGGCGATGCGCCGGCCAAGGGGCCGGAACCTTCCACACCCTGACAGAACGAAAGGAAGCGCGCATGATGCATTGGAGAAAGGACTGTTACTCGTTGATGGGGCCGTTGATGATCTGGGTGGCGTTCATCATCGCCATTCCGTTTCTCGGCGCCGGGGCGATCGTCAGCATGGCCATTCTGTTAGCGATCGGCGATACGATCGTGAAGACGGTTGGCCTTTTCTGCGCTCTGGTGCTTGGGCCACTGGCGGCGTTCACGGAGATCGCGCCGCCATTTGTGACGAGAGAAGAGGTGGCCTGGCGCAACAGAAACAGAGAGATGCTCTTCGAAGGCGATGTCGCCTGGGAAGATGTTCCGTTTCTGCCACCGGTGCTGAACCGGATTCGGTCCACAACCGGAAAACGAAAGCGGGAGGAAGAGAAGGAGGGGGCCGCTGCCAGCGATGCGAAGCCGTCCATCGCATGACGTCCGAAAGCGCGTCCCCGGATGCCGTACGGGACCTGTATCCGGCACACTGCGACAAGCTGCTGAATTCAGGGGGAGAGGCTATCACCGGTGCATAAAATCACCAATGAGCGACGCCGATCTCCCGGAGCTTTAAGCCGGCCGCAGGCCGCACCCGGGAGAGGGATAGGGGTTTGGGAAAGGGTGGAGGGAACCGTCCCCTTTCCCCATGGGAGGGTGTTTGAGGGAGGGGCTTGCCCTTCCCTCATGGGGTGAGCGGCGAGAGGGGCGGCGCAGCCGCCCCCCTTTCGTTAGCCATGCCGGCCGGTCGATCCGGCTGACGAGGCTCGCAGACAGGGATACGGACGAAAGGTGGCACCACCACCTTTCGTCCTCGACATTAATCGGGGCTAACGTTGAGTTCACGGATCACCGTGTCGATGCGCCAGTCGCCAATCTCGGTTCGTCGCTGGGCAACCAGAATATCGACGGCCGTTTCGTTGGCCTCGATAGCACTGATCGCCGCGTCCATCGCATCCCATGGACCGAGGTTTTCGACAGGGATGACGTCGCCGTCATCGTCATAGCCGCCTGAGATGTACATTGGCGCGCGCGTGACGCGGTCATGTGCACGCTCGGCTTCTCGAATCAACCGAAAACCCTCTTCCCGCTGACGCCAGTATTCCGGGCTGCCACCATCGATGTATTTGATTTTCTGCTCTGTCATGACAATCTCCTTTCGTCTTTCTGACGCAAGGAGGCTGCGCCGTAGACGCGAGGGGTCAGGGATCGCATTGCGACCGCCGGAGGCGGCGAGTGGAGGAGCCGATTTGCAAGAGCCGTCGCGGACGGCGGCTGCAAATTGGAGGTGCTACGACGTCCTTGACGCCGGAGTGGCGGGTGCAAAATACAAAGTCAGAGAGAAGAGAGACCCGCGCCTGCAGGGCGCGTCCGTCTGCCGGTAGAAGCGGCCGCGAGAGGATCGCAACCGGATGGCCGAAACCGCTTGCGGGTTCGGTGCGCCTGCGCATAGAGCCGTGCGGCGAAGCCGTCTCGCCCAGTTCCCGTCTGAAACCATCACGACGATGAATCGGTGACGCCGGATCGATTCATATAACTCGTTGGACGCCGCTTGCCGGGACAGCGACAAGGGGAACATGGAAAACAAGGAGACACGCCAGGTTCATCTTCACCGCATTGATGCGGCGCAGAACATGCGGCGCTACTACAGGATCGCGATCCAGCCGACGCTGTTTGGCGGGGCTTCGGTCGTCCGCAACTGGGGCAGGATCGGATCAGGCGGCCAGACGATGATGGAGACCTTCGATCATCCGGACGATGCGGACACAGCACTCTTCCTTATCGAACGAACGAAGAGACGACGCGGCTATCGGGACGCGGGCAGCTCCCAATAGCCTGTCTCAATCGGCCGAACGCCTGCATTTCCTGTGGTTTTCGCAATCCTTGCGAGGATTCCTGCCGTTCTGCCCCTTTCTTCGCCACATCTTCATTGTCAAAGCTGAAAGACCGAAAACAGAAAGAGGCCTTTCCGATATGACCACGACCAACGAAATCGCCGACAAGATCGCAGCCGAACAGAGCCTGACCAAGGCGCAGGCCAAGACGATCGTCGAGAGCGTCTTCAAGCAGATCACCGACGCGGCGCTTGCTGGCGCGGAAACGTCGATCCCCTCGTTCGGAAAGTTCAAGCTGAAGGACACGCCGGAACGTGAAGGCCGTAACCCGGCAACAGGCGCAACGATCAAGATCGCCGCTTCGAAAAAGCTGACGTTCACGCCTGGCAAGGCGGTCAAGGACGCACTCAACGGCTGAGGCAGGAGAGCCGCACAGGGGACGCAGAAATAGAGCCTCCTAGAAAGGAGGCTCCGTGCTGATGCGCCCGTCCTGTTCGGCCTCGATCGTTGCAAGCTCCGCCTGCACCATCTCCAGCTCCGACGCGATCTGGCGACGCTCCGCCGGATCGCAGGCGTTCCTGAGTTCGGCCTTAAGCTCTTCGCGTTGTATTTCGAGAGAAATCGTCATCGTCGTCTCCTTGACGTTTGTGAAAGACGACGCCGCGCGTCATGGCGGAGCGGAGGGGTCCAGCATCGCGGGACGCGACCGCCGGAGGCGGCGAGGGGAGGAACCGATTTGCGGAAGCCGCCAAAGGCGGCAGGAGCAAATTGGAGGCGCCGCTCGTGCTGGACGCCTTCGGTTCGCCATGGCACGCTTGGACGAACTGAGCAGCTCACACCTCCTCGTATGGCACCGGAAAAGCCGGAAGCAGGCTCGATGCCTGCGCCCGGCTTCGTCAATGGGAACGGAAAAAGAGCCCCGCCTTTCGGCGAAGCTCTTCGGGGTGATCAGGCCTCCCGCTTCGGGCGGTTCCAGATGAGGGCGTATTCGCCGTCCTTATCGCTTGGCCAAAGGGCTGCGGTGATCGGTGCGTTGAAGCTCGGGTCGTCCAGCTTGACCGAGATGTATTCCTCGCCGTCGTTGGAGACCGCCTTCCAGCCGGCGCCGACCTCGACGCCGTTGCCGGCGGTGATGCGGAAATCCGGAGCGTCGCGCGAGACGCGTTCGATCGGGTTCAGGCGGGCCTTCATGCTGACGGTGAGTGTGCGCACGTTGCCTATGATGGAGTTGTTGCCGTTGGTGGTGAATTCGCCGATGACTGCCATTGTCGTAACCTTTCCGGTTTGCTCGGGCCGCGCCCATCGCGTCCTCGATGACGGTGTTAAGACCGACGGCGATCGACGCCGCACCCTTGGGCCGAAACGTCAGTGGAGGGCGGCCGGGAGCGGCTTTCTTGTCGCGCGAGGAATGCGAACCTGTTCGTAGGGGAAGAAAGTCGCGTATGGCCGTTGCGGCCAAGTCGGTCGAGACGAAGGCGTCCTTCGGTCACACCAGATCCATCGAGGACGCGATGGGTGTGGCCAGCCCGAACCGGATTGTGCACGACATGCCGAGAGACCATTCGGTGAATTCACACCAGCGCGCTGCAGGCACGATCGCTATCCGCACCAAGCTCACGCCACGTCACGGCTGCGGTCCTGCCGTTCCGTTCGACTCCTTCGCCGATAGGTGGGTCTGCCCTACCGACTGTTCGACAACCGAGCCCATCGTCGACAGGATGGTGCCTCATTCTGCCGGCAAGGACCGTGGTTAGGATGCGATCCCCCCAGCCCTCAGCGCCCACACCGCACCGGCTGGCCGGCACGGAAGACGTTCCCGGGCTTCAGGAACTGGCTGAGTAGCCGTCTTTCACAACGGAAATCCGCATAGGCCCAGTCGGTCCGAAGCTGTGAAAATTGCCAACTCGAAGAACGAGGTGTAATTCTTAGTTTCTACGCCAGGTGCCGGTGAAAAATAGGCTGTTGCGAAACTCTCTCGCAGAACTCAAATTTAAATCGGGAATTTTGCGACGGAAGCACACAAGACAGGTTCATGCGTCTATTCAATATCATTATCGCGACCCTAGCCATTTCCTTTCTTCCAGCAGGAGCCAATGCTCAATCGTCTCGACAACGGTTCACCATGGCGACCGACAGCGGCGGGGTTCTGGTCGAGAGCTTCGGGAGCTGCGCGAACGCAACCTGCCCGGCTGTGGTGATCTTGAGCGGCAGCAAGGGCTTTGTAGCGCCCGTTTATGACGAGATCGGCCAGTCGCTCCGGGCGGCGGGCTTGAATGCCTATCTCGTGCACGTTCTGTCGGCGGCCGACCGCGACGCCATCGCTAAGGCGGGCAGCGCGCGGGCGCGCATCGCCTATTATGCGCAGCGATTGCCGGACTGGATTTCCGCCGTTCAAGGTGTGGCCGCCCATCTTGAGGGGCAGCCGCGCCACGGCGGCAAGGTCGGCGTTCTCGGAATCTCCCTTGGCGCGCAAATCGCTTCGGCCGCTTCGGTCGGGCGAGCCGATATTGACGCCCTGGTGCTGGTCGATGGTGGTTTCCCGAATGGCTATTCGCAGCCTGTCCGCTCGTTGCCGCCTCTGCATTTGATTTGGGGCAGCGCCGACCGGACTTTTCCCTTGTCGACTGGCCGGGAGCTGCAACGGACTGCGCAGCAGCTTGGCGGACCTGTTACCCTTGACGTTTATGAGGGCGGCACGCACGACTTTTTCTTGAGATCGGGAACTCGGAACGCCGGCGCAGCGCACCAGAGCGCGGCAAATTTCTTGTCATCGCATTTGTTGCGATAAGTGTCGCAGGTTTCGGAAATTTTGCGACTGCACCTCATTTTGTAAGCTGGATCGACTACCATGGCAGAAATCCCAATCCGTAGCTTTGGCGTATCCGTTGTTCTTCTCCGCAACGCCAAACCCGAAACCGAAGTCTTGTTGCTACGCCGGAATCACACCCTCGTTGGCGAGTGGTGTCAAATTGCCGGAGGCATTGAAGACGGCGAGAAGGCGTGGGAAACAGCTCTGCGTGAGGTGAAAGAGGAAACGGGCTTAGGCTGCAACCGCCTTTATTCAGCGGACATATGCGAGCAGTTCTATGAGGCTGATCGTGACGCCATCAGCATGTTTCCCGTATTCGTCGGCTTTGTAGATGCCGAGGCGGCGGTTACGATCAATCACGAGCATAGCGAGTTTCGGTGGGTCTCATTTGCGGCGGCTTTGACGATGGTGCCGTTTGCAGGGCAACGCCATGTTCTAAAGCACGTAGAGGCCGAGTTTGTTCAGCGGGAACCCGTTCAGCACCTGCTCATCCACGAGATGTCGCAGAAATCCTAATTTTGCAGCGCTGCAAAAGTCCGGCTAACATATCGAGCAAAACTCGGGCAAACCGTCTCAAAACTCTCATCAGGAATCTCACGGAGGGTTTTGGGACGGTCTGCTAGGAGATTTCCGGCAACTCGCTGCTTTGTGAGCGCACAGATAAAACTCATTCGACGTCACAAAGATTGCAAGGCAATATCGGATAGGGATGCAGTGAAGGAAAGGCAGAGATGAATCATTCCGATATACTTGGCCGCAGCATCGCCGACCCGATTGTCGGGTCGTACCTGGCGGATCACGAAAAGCTGGACCCTATCGATTTCCGCACAAATGCGGAGATTGGGTTTTTCGGCGGTTTCGATAGCGGCTTCGGCCTGCAGGTGGAAAGCCTTTCCGCATATAGTGCCGAATTCGAAGAGGTACGGTCACGGCACTTGCCGGACGACGAGGAGAGGATCGTCTCTCGGCTGTCCTTTACCGGGCTGGATGCCATCAGAGCCGTGCAACGGTCCTATATGTCGGCGCTGCCATTCGGTCTGACGTTTGGAGACAGCAGCGACGTCGTGGCCGAGAAACTCGGGGCGGGTCCGTTTCGGGAGGGAAAGAGCAGCTCGCTGCCGGAATATTCAGCCGAACGCTTCGATCACGCCCATGCTGTTGGCAATATGGTCGTGATCGTAAAATATGATGCGAACTTGCGGCTGATGGCGGTCTATCTGATGCATGCTGACCGCACCATGCTCAAGGCCAAGCGCCGGAAGGCGTCCTTGCCCAAGCAGAAGATCGTGCCCGACAACATCGATAAAGTCGAAGCGTTGCGGGCCCATATTCCAACGCAACGTTGGCGCGCGTCCATGGCCGAGGGAGACGAGCTGTTCAACGAAACCGATATTGCAACGGCTGAAACGGCGCTGAATGCGTTCCTCGACAGGGTGAAGGCCGCAACCAGCGAGCGGGATGCACAGGCCATCCAGACGGCGGTCAAGGACATCGTTCTTGCGATCAATGAGATCAACGCCAGAAGCGGGATGATCGAAACACTGGAACGCGACGAACTTGGCGTCCTGATCGACGCGGTGGTAAGGGCGTCAGGCTTCAGCCTCCCGGATGATGAAGATATCACCGCAGAATGGCGGGAGTGGTAACGCGAGCCAATGGCCGTAGGGGGGGGGGGCGACACCGTTGAAACGCTGGCGGGAAGTCGTTGTGATAAGATTGCTATTCGTCAAACTGTATTTGACCGCCTTCGATAACGACATGACGGCCCTGAATCTCAACAAAGCGCCAGTCCTCACCAAGTGAACCGTCGGGGAAAATCTGCAGGCGGTAACCACCTGATAGCGACAGGTCAGCCCCGCCATAGTTGTCTGTATTGACAGTTATGACCACGAGTTGGTCGGTCGCGTTTACGAAGGAATTTGTCTCCGCGTCGTAGCCCTTCAGCAGATATGCAATTTTGATGAGCTGCAGGTTTCCCGATTTATGGTCGTCATCGTTCACCTCTGTTCCTTCTGCCGGCTCAAGAAAACGATCTGATGTCCCTGTGATTACCGTCTTCTCGTCAACGATACGCCAAGGGCATTGAACATGTAGTGCGTACGAACCAACAGTGCCTCTGCCTGAAGGATGCGATACGACCTTTCCAAAATGGAAAACCTTCATGCCCGCGACGTCGCGGGCAATGCTCAATGGCAGCCCTACGAGTACCTGAAGGCAGCTTTCCAGGCGGACTTGATTGTTGTTCTCGGGCATCAAATTGAAACACGGCTAAATCGGAACTGAGAAGATTTCGGCAGACCATCACACAGAATAAAGTTGAAATCCATTGCCCTCAAAATGAGCGTTTGTTGATCGCCGATTTAAATGCAGTGCTGCACCACTCCGGATCCGTCAACATCGTCTGCCACGGCTGGATCATGACCGAGTGCGCCGTCGTGCTGGTGAAGAATATGCAGGCTGCCAATGGCGGCACGTACGAGGAACACGGCAAGCGGTCATGGGTTGGATCGGCGGAATCCCGATCGGACGCGGGGCCGAGCCTGGCGAGGTTGCCGACCTTATCGCCTATCTGGCCTCAGATCGTACCGCCGCCATCCATATGGCTCCGAGTTCGTCGTTGACGGCGGCACCATCCCAACAGTCTGAACACATGGACTCGTCCACGTTTGACCAAACTGGCGAAGCGTGGACAGTCTCCCCGATTAAAACTACACTTGTTTTTCTGCAGACTGTCCGAAAACTCCTAAAGGCCTTTGTCCATGCCGATGTCATCCGGTTCGCGGAATTGGGGTCAGGAAAATGCGCTCGTAGCTGATGAACGGTGGGTTGTCACCGAAACGTGCGTTCGCGGCCACTCCATCCGGATCTTTCGCAACCTGCTCACGGTACTGCAGATAGGCTTTCTCATCTGGAAAGGTGAATAGTGCGATCGCTACGTCAGCGGCTCCTTCCTTACCGACGCCTTGAAAGCTTACTCCGGTCTCTGCGGGCTTGTCGCGGGGTATGAAATAGCCGTGGTGCTTTCCACCATGGCGTTCGATGAGTTCGATCCAAATTTGAGCGTATGCCTCGAACTCGGAAACTCGACATTGATCGACGCGGTAGCGAACTTCGCAGGTGACGGGGCTTTTGAGCATGGAGGTCATCTTTTTTGATCGCGGGCAGACCCTTGGATTCCTACCTCCAATGGGCTGTGGTATCGTATGGCATGGCACATCTTTCTGGAACAGATCGCTCGCAATTGCTGCTTCTGCCGGAAGCGGTTGACGATTATGTGGGGCCGGACAACCCGGTCCGCTTCATCGAGGCCTTCGTCGATGGCCTCGATCTCAACGCCGTCGGCTTCGTGCGGGTAGCGGCGAAAGATACCGGCCGTCCTGGATACGATCCGGCGGATTTGCTTAAAATTTACATCTACGGCTACCTTAATCGGGTGAGATCGAGCCGCAGGCTGGAGGCAGAGGCTCATCGCAACATCGAGGTGATCTGGCTTCTGCGCCACCTGAAGCCGGACTTTCGCACCATCGCCGCCTTCCGCAGGATCAACCGGTCTGCATTCCGGCAGGTCTTCCGGGAGTTCGTCGTCCTATGCCGCCAGCTCGATCTGTTCGGGAAAGAGCTTCTGGCGGTCGATGGCACGCGGATCAAAGCGGTCAACAACAAGGATCGTAACTTCACCCGGGGTGCACTGACCAAGTTTATCAACGAGGCCGACGAAAAGCTCGCCGATTACATCAAGCGGCTCGATGAAAGTGACGCCGACGAAGATAAGGTGGGTAATAGCAATGGCTCTGGTCGCGGTGATGGCAAACTTGCCGAGAAGATCGCGGCCATCAAAGGCAAGCGCGATCGCCATAAGGCGCTGCTGGATGAACTGGACAAGACTGGCGAGGATCAGATCTCGCTAACTGATCCGGATGCCCGCGCCATGGCGCGCATGACGAAGGTCGGCGTCGGCTACAACATCCAGCTTGCCGTGGATGTGAAGCACAAGCTGATCGCCGAGCAGGAAGTCTGCAACCAGGTTCTCGACATGGGGCTGCTGGCCACGACGGTCGAATCTGCCATGGAGACACTCGGCGTTGACAAAATCGAGGCGGTCGCCGATCGCGGCTACTTCAAGATCGAGGACATCGAAGCCCGCGAGAAGGCCGGCATCAGCGCCTATGTTCCCAAACCGATCCGGGGACCGGCGGCACGCGAAGGCTTCTTCACCAAGGAGGCGTTCCGCTACGATACGGACAAGAATGTCTATATCTGCCCGGCCGAGCAGGTTCTTTCGCCACGCTACGAGAGTAAGTCACGTGAGAACGTGAAGTTCGACTACTGCAACAGAGAAGCCTGCCAGGGCTGTGCCCTCAAGTCACGCTGCACAAACAATCCCTATCGCCGTGTCTCGCGACTGGAGAATGAAGCGGTGCTCGATCGCATGGCAGCAAGGTTAGCGGCGCGACCTGAGGTTCTCGACCAGCGTCGCGAAAGCGTCGAGCATCCGTTCGGGACGATAAAGCAGTGGATGTACCAGGGAGCGTTTTTGATGCGACGGCTGGAAAACGTCCGTGCGGAGTTCAGTCTGACGGCGCTTGCCTATAATATTAGAAGAGCCATCACTCTCATCGGCGTTCCCGGCCTCATCGCCGCTGCTCTGGCATGAGGGGGGCGATATGTGCCCATTTTAAACCCAAAGAGCGCCCCAAATCCCCGGGAACAGCCTCGCTGCACCTCTGTCGGTTCGAGATAATGATCGTGGATTCTATCGAGCCTCGCGCCAGCAGCTACAGGTAATTACCCATCCGTAGAGTTTTGAGACGCTCTGCGGGAGTTTTGCGACGAGCCCTGTCAAAGATGTATGGTGCAATATAGTGGCTACACTGTTTGATAACGCGCTTGATGAAAAGCGGCTTCTGCGCCCTTCATTCCTTCAGGTGTGTGGGTTTAAAGCTCAGATATTGCCTGATATTCTCGACAGGGCCGCGTTCCTTGCCCTGGCAAGGATTGCTGGAATCCCCGGAGGGTCCGTCTTTATCTTTCATGCCGAGTTCGGCAAGCAGCCGGAGAAAACCACCAGCATCGATCCGGTTCGCGCATGGGACAGTCTTTTTCAAGTTTTCCATGAGGACGTCATTCTGGAGTTCTCACCAAGTCCGCTTTTTGTCTGGCTCCCCGCTGGCGAGCGTTTTCACGTCGTATTCGGGAGCAACGAGATGATCGCCCAACTTGGCAATATGCGAGATGAGGCCGGCTCCTTTTCCGCATTCGTCGACGCGTCGCACCTGACCGAGAAAGGCAAGCAATTCCTGCTCAAAGCCTATGAGCGATACACGATATGAGGTTGCGCTTTCGGGCGTGCAGTCATTCACGTCGAGTAAGGGCCTGCGTTCGAGCAACGCCGGTGCAGCGATCAACGGAGCGGAAGATGACAGCAGCGTACCAATTCCGGGCAACTTTTCTGGCAGCGATACTGTCGATAGGTTGGGCTATCAACGTTGCATCAGCAGAATCTGGCAACGATGAGTCCCGCGACTGGATAATCAGCGGGACTGAGTTGATCAAGGCGCTCGAAGGAATATCCGATAATGGCGCTCCGCAGGGTGAGGCTGGTGGTATCATGTCGCGCGCTCGCGGTAGTGCTTATATAGCTGGGGTGGCTGATGCTACCAGCGGGACGGGGTGGTGTGGAGCCGGATCGGTTCTCCCCCATGAGTTGACAGACCGCGTATACACGCATCTTCGAAGCGTCACGCCAGAGCGTCTCAAAGGGAGCGCATCGACATTAGTGATAGAGACGCTGGCTGCTATTTATCCCTGCCCTGCGAATTAAAGAGGCGTTTTCGAGTTATGCTATTATTGGAATTCTTGTTTTTTTCAGCCGCGTTTGTGGCGGTCGTTCTTCTGGCGGTTCACCAAATTGTCGCGCAGATCAAGGAGTACCGATTTTATAAGAATAACGGCGGTGATTTTTCCGTCGATAGCGGCGCGGACAATCTGAAGCTTGATGAGCGTGTTTATATCAACGCTCTCGGCCTCACGAATTGGCAGCGCTTCTATCTATTTCGTCCGTTTTACATCGCTCTGCTTATAGCCTTCGCCGGCATGATGATCTTCTCTTTGTTCTGACTGGCATGATAATAGTTCAATCCTGGCAGGATTCTTTCAGGATTCGCATCAATCCTAGAGCGTGCAACGTTATGGGTTTTGGGATTTTCGCGACGATCTCTTGGAGGTGTGATGCCACAATGGCCATGGCGAAAGAAGCGGTCAAACGTTGATGAGTATGGTCGGAGTTCGCTTTGGCACCATGCGGCGGAGGGGAATCTTGTCTCGTTAGAAAATGAACTACGTGGCAGCACTGACAATGTTTCTGCTGCCGATAAAGACGGATTCACAGCCTTACACGTAGCCGCTCAGAATGGGCACCCTCACATTGTCAGGAAACTGCTTGCTGCTGGCGCAGAGGTCAACGTGATAGACCGTTACGGAAATGGACCGCTATGGACTGCAAGCAGGCAGGCGAGCTTGGCTATTGCGACAGAGCCGGCATTCGAGATTGTAGCGCTGCTGCTGAGAAGTGGGGCCAATCCGCATCATGTCAACAACGCCAAAAGATCGCCTGTGGTATGGGCTACCACAAGTGCCAAAATGCGAGAAATATATATCGCAGCGGGCGTGCCAGTCCCGACCGATCGAGAGTAGGTGTTTTGTCGCGTAATTCCTAACTTTCGAACGTTGCGAAAGTCAGGATAATATGCCGGACAAAACTCGGGAGTTTTGCGACATTAGGCGAGGATTCTATGCGGATAGCTGTCCTATCGGATGTTCATGGAAATAGGATCGCACTCGACGCTGTCGCGGCGCATTTGCGCAAGGCTGCTCCTGATGTTGTCGTGAACCTAGGCGACCTTGTATCCGGTCCGTTTGATCCGGCCGGGTGCGCTGATTTACTGATGAGCCTGGGCTACGAGACGATTGCGGGCAATCATGAGCGGCAATTGCTTGAAGGGGGCGCAGGTTTCTCGGATGCATTCGCAAGACCGCGCCTTACCAACGCGCATCTTGACTGGATTGCAAAACTGCCCACGACATTGACGTTGGCGGGCGGAGAAGTCTTTGCCTGCCATGGGAGTCCAGCGGGCGGCGACTTGGAATACCTCCTGGAAAACGTTGCTTCTGGCCGGGCCGCACTCGATACCGAGGAAGCCATCCTTCCAAGGCTCGCGGGCATCGGAGACGCGCGCGTCGTCTTATGCGGACACACCCACATACCGCGCGTTGCTTATGTCGGGGGGATTCTTATGGTGAACCCCGGAAGCGTTGGGATGCCAGCCTACCGCGACGACACACCCGTTCCCCATGTCATGGAATCCGGTGCGCCCCACGCACGATATGCGTTGATTGAAAAGCTTCCTTCCGGCTGGGCCGTCGAACTGCGCGCCGTGCCGTTTGATTTTGAAGTTGCAGCGCGTCAGGCAGAAGCAGCGGACCGTCATGCGGTTGCGTATTCTTTGCGCACCGGGCGGATGCCCGCAACATAAGGGGCAGGTGTCGCGCAACTCCCGTTTTTTATGTTGGCCCCTTCCAGATGGGAGGAAAACGCGTATTCTGAAAGCCCGAAAGCAACGATAACTTTCGGGGGTTCCATGGAAATTTCCACCTTACTTGCCTTCGCAGCGGCTTTCTTCGTGTTCGCCGCCAGTCCCGGCCCGGACAATATGACGATCGTCGCCCGCACGATTTCAAATGGCGCGGCCTCGGGCATCGCCTATGGAGCCGGAACAGTCGTTGGAATCCTGATTTTCCTGACCCTCGCCGCCTTCGGCCTGTCGATCCTCGCCGCCGAGATGGGCGTCGTCATGACGATCCTCCGTTATGCCGGCGCGGCCTATCTGGTCTGGATGGGTATCAAGCTCTGGACGGCCGAGCCTGTCGTCCCCGAGCTGCAACCCGTTTCCGAACGGCGCGGCCTACTGGCGGTCTTCGCGACGGGCGTAGCTCTCAATCTCGGCAACCCGAAAATGCCGCTGTTCTATGTGGCGCTGCTGCCGAACGTGGTCGGATCGTCGCTGACCCCCGGCCATCTTGCGGCGCTGGCGGCCGTCATCCTCGCCGTAGAGGCCGTGGTGATCGGAGGGCATGTGATCCTTGCCGGCCGCGCTCGTAAGCTGCTGCGGACGCCGATCGTTGTTCGCCGCGTGAACCGGGCCGCCGGCGGTGTCATGGTCGGCGCTGGCGTGGCCGTGGTCGCGGCGCGATAGTCGCGGAAATCCTGAGTTTTCGGCGTGCTCGGTGGTGCTCTGAAGAGCCTCGCCAATTCCTGTCGCAAATATCGAACGCAAAAGTCCGTGAAATGACGTGGATTTTTGCGACAGCTGAAACGATATATCATTTTTGAGTGCAGCCCAGGGTGACGGTCATGTGTTACGTTCCTTGCGCGTCACAATAGGGGCAAACTGACCCTATTGTGACTGGTAGACGGGGAAGCCACCCTAATGTGAAAGATTCCATCTTTGTTCTTCGAGTTGGCCATTTTCACAGCTTCGGGCCGACTGGGCCACGTAGGGGCACGTCTTGCGCTCAAAGATGGGCGATCATCCGTTGCCAAGCCGCCAATATGCTACCCTTAGACGCCACACATGCCTTCGCATTCGATGGGCCAGAGATCGAGTTGGCCGTGATCGGCCGCCGTCGACAGGTCGGCTTCGTCAAGAGGAACGCACGAGCGATGGAGATAGACGTCGCCGCGGATGCGGCGAATACCGGAACGCAGCGCTCGATCGACGACTACCGCGTCTGCCCACGCTTCCGGATCATGATCACGCATGTGACGCCAACGTCCGTTATCGTGGAACGGGCATCCAATGCAGGCGGATTTCGGGGGCGTCGGATAATCATGTCGGCGCAGCCAGGCAAAGCAATCTTGCCTATTCATGCGCTGTTCAATTAACGGCCACCGATTGACCTGCCAATCCTCAAACGAGGGTTTCATCCGGCTCGCCTCGTCTGTCGAAATCCCGATCCACTGTTCCGCGACCGCATGATCAGGCGAGCGTTTACGCGTGAGACCCAACAATTGCCGAACCTTCCTGCGGATCGGCACAATCTTGAAGTCGGTGGTGCAGGCCCGGCGCATCATGCCGATGGAAACAGTCTGGCGCGATGTCGTGCGTGACCCGATTTCAACGAGTTCACCGTCGTCGTCCTCGTCCAGAACCGGGCGCATACTTCCGGCTGGCGTCACCGTCTTTGCAAACGCCGGAATAGAAGCCCAGCGTTTACCGGCTGCGGCGTCCATGAGATTGTCGCGAACATTGCCGGCCGATACAATATGGACCGGGAACGGCAGGACATTCGGCGACGTCAGCCATTCGAGATGCTCGTAGACGGCTCTTGGCTCCCAACCGGTATCGGCGAAGATCGCGCAATCCGGCATTGGTCCGATTTCACCATGCGCTGCCATCAGCGCCATGGTGGTGGATTGAACACCGGCGCCAAGCGAAAGCGCACGCAGCCGGATCGGAGAAGGCACACCCTGTCCTGCAAAGTTTGGATCATGAAGCATCAGGCAGCCTCCTGCCCGGCCGTGGCTTCCGGCTGAAGGTCATGCAGATAGGCGACAGCACGCTGCGCATGCGCCGCAGCATTGAAGATCGCGCGTTTGTCCGAGCCGAGGATCTCGGCCCAACTCTGGATATAGGCGGCATGGTCCGGGCGCGGTGCAAGCTCCGGCACAATGCCGAGATCCGCGCACAGCATCGCTGACCCCAATTCCACGAGCATTTCCTCGAATGCCCTTTCGCGGCGGTCCTTATGGTAGCGGCTGAGATCCCTGTTCAGCCGCGCGGGACCGCCTGCCCAATGCAAGGTTTCGTGTGCTCTCGTGGCAACGAAGGAGCCCATGTCGCGAAACTGTTCGAGCAGCGGCAGCTGGATGTGGTCGGTCGCGGGAGAATAGTAGGCCTTGTCGCCGCCGTATCGGACGACAGCGCCCGTGTTGTCGAAGAAGCGATCGGCATGCTCGATGCGCTCCAGCGGTTTCGCGATCGGTTCGGGGCGACTGTAATAATGATCTGCAAGGCCATCGATCTGATCGCAATTGAAGACCGTGTAGGCTTTGAGGAACGGGATATCGCGTTCAACCTCGCCACCGCCCGCGTCTGTCCCGGTTTTGGTGAAGCGGCTGGCATAGACGACGGTCGCGCCGCTCTCACCCTTGCGCACGTGAGCGCCGAGCTCGTTTGCCTGGCGCAGCGTCATCCATGTCGATGACCCGAAACCGCTGGCGACGCTCTCCGACCAGAGAAGGAGAACGTTGAGGCCTGTGTAGGGTTGTCCGTTGTGGCGTAGTGGCCGGCTCACCCGGCCGGTCAGATTGGCAGCACTCCACGGCTGCACCCATGGGCGTACGCCCTTTTCCAGGTCAGCGACGATCCTGTCCGTGATGCGGGCGTAGATATCGGTGCGCGTGTTTTGTGATTTCCTTGTCATGTCCAAACCTCCTTGTCAGGAGGCCGCGCCCATCGCGGCCCCGTCGCGGAGGGCCGAAAGCAGGAGCGATCGGCGGGAAACGCACCGGAACGGCCGCAACGTATGTGGAGGACGGCGTAGCCGTTGCGGCTTGCGGCCGGCTCCTGCAGGTCCGACGAACGGGACGGGGCAGCGATGCCGCGCCGCCCTCTTTTCGTCTTTCCTCTGAATTTCGCTCCGACGGTGACACGAAAAATGGCCGCCTCGGAGTGAGGCGGCCTTATCCCGACGAAGGCGGAGCCGGAGCTCCGCCGGAGACGTCTCAGCCAAGAGCGTCCATCTGTGCTGCGGCCGCCTTGCGGTCGAGCGTCTGGCCGGGATTGTCGACCGGCCGATCGAATGGCTTCCACGTTTCGCCGACAATCTGTTCGTAGGCTGCGACGGCGCCTTCAGCTGCCAGGCGCAGCGCATGGGCCTGAATACCCATGTCGGCTGCGAACTCACGCTTGCGCTGGGCGGCGCTGTCGTATCCGACCGGGCCATCGAGATCCTCGTCACGAGCCTCCGACGCACCCTTGGCGGTCGCATCGCGAGCTTCGGTGACGGCCTTGCTGTAGAACTGGCCAGCGCCATGGGCCGATCCGACATAGGCGCCGACGATGCGCTGGAGATGGATCTGCATCGCCCGTTCGCCGAGGCCATCGGAGAGGCCGGTCGCTGTTTCGACGATCAGGCGTTCGTGCATGTCGCGGATGCCGTCGCTGTCGAGGATGGCCGTCCCGAAGCTTTCGGCGATCCGGAGCGCCTGCACTTCATCGGGGCATGTCAGGCGGACCATTTCGATAGTGGCGCCTTTGCGGAGTTGCACAACGCGTGCGGCGGGGCGTGCGGCTTGGCGGGAAGGAGTTGCGGGCTTTGCCATGATGGCTTCCTTTTCGGTTTGTCCGAAGCGTTCGGCCCCTTGGCCGTTCTGTCCTTCGGTGCGGTCGAAAAGAACCGGCGCAAGCCGGGCGGTTCAGGGTCCGGGCAGGCCTGATCGAGCGAAGCAGGGGGGGCGGGCAAGCGGAACCCACGGTTCTGCGAAGCCCGCGTCCCTGTTTTGTCGAGAGCGGCATGACTGGCCGCCCCGCGGCGCGACAGCGGCCTTGAACCGGACGGGTGCTGGTTCAGACCGCCACGAAACCGAAGGACAGAACGGCCAAGGGGCTGATCCCGGATGCCGAAGCCGGAGAGGAAATCATGCAAGGCACGCGCCAGATCTGCCTCGATGAGCCGACCCATTCGATCCGCGTGTGTCAGCCACCTCCGCACCGCCAGGATGGGTTGCCGATCTGCCTGATAGGCCGGCGCCAACCGCTGGGTTTGCTCGCCGCACCGATCCACGATAGACGCCCACCTGATATCACGACCAGCGAACAAGTATTCGCAAAAGGAAACACCAGATGAGTGACCAGAACGACGACGACTATATGTACGACGAACTGACCGGTGAATGGCGTCCAGCATCAGAAATTGCGGCAGAGAAAGCAAAGGCCGCTCAAGTGCGCGACGCCTCCGGCAACGTGCTGGCCGATGGCGAGTCCGTCGTGCTGATCAAGGACCTGAAGGTCAAAGGCGCCGGCCAGACCCTGAAGCAGGGCACGGTCATCCGCTCGATCCGGCTGACCGACAATCCGGAAGAGATTGACTGCCGGCATGACGCAATCAAAGGCCTGGTCCTGCGCACCGAGTTCGTGCGGAAGCGTTGAGCAGGGCTGTGCCGATTGCTCAAGGTTTCGGCAGCCGATAGCAGTCCAGCCAGGTTGGGCCGTGCGTGTTGCGCAACTTGCGAAGGATCTGGCCGTCATCGCAGCGCCCTTCGCCCATCCAGACGGTGTTGAGAATACGCTTCCAGGATCGGCCGTGCCTGGCCGCGTAATCCTGAAGCGCCTTTACCTCCTGATCCGTGAGGGACGGAAGCGGTTCATGGCGCTTCATGGTATCGCCTCCTGCAATGCCGCAATCGCGGACTGCTGACGCATAAGCTTGCGCGTCAGAGCATCGATCTCTGGCTGGCGCTGCGCGGTGATCGCCGCAAGATTGGAGCGGTAGCGGGTGAGGAAGGCGTCGGGTTCGAGAGGCCTGCCGCGGCGATATCCGTGTTTGCGCCGCCCAAGCGATGGGATCAGCGCGGTCATCCTGCGAATGATCTGGCGGTCGATCATATCGAGCTGATGCCGCGTCTGCCGGCACGCTTCTTCCATGCGCCGCAATTCCGCCTGTCGATCGATGGACCGGTTCATGCCGACGTCCTCCCCGTCCACGAGACAAAGCTTGATGGGCCGTCGTAGGCTGCGTGGCGCGCTTCATCGATGATGAAGCCGAAACGGCCTGCTTCGTATTCGGGTGACGGTACGAGAAATCGCCGTTCCGCGCCGCCATGATCGCGCCTGCCTCCGCGCGTGGCGATCACCTCGGTCATGCCCGGATGATGGTCGGATCGAAGTGCCGAGATCACGATCCAGTCGCCGGCGTGCTCGAGTTCGAACGCGCGGCGATCCTTCACATGAGATTCGCCGGGAGTAAGCACAGTCGCGAAAATCGCCTCCCACTCATCGGGCTCCCAATCCTTTAGCGTCTCGCTGGCGCAACGCTTCTCGAAGCTGGTGAACAGTTCAGGGAAGGTGAGCGCCACGGCAGCCCAAGCGCAATCCTCCTCGTAGAACCCGTCGTCCGCCCGGAGCAGCGGATGGACCGTGCGGTTTCGATCGGCCGAGAGCCTGAAGCCGCCGTGGCTTGCACTGGAGTGGAATTCGACCCCCTCGGCATAGGTTGTCGAGTGCTGGGACGAACCCCATGGCGTATGCACGTGGGTGGCGATATTTCGACGTCCGAGCACCTGTTTTTCGCGCTGATGTTCGGCCTGTTCAAGGACGTGTGCACTAAACGCCGCCTCGTCAGTGAGTTCGCGGGAATGGCCGTAGAAGTCTCCCCGTCGCCACTCGGGAAACGGACGCCCAATCTTCCAGCCGGTGGCCAGATAATGCCGTCCGGCATGACCTGGCAGCATGGCAAAGGCGTGATCGCCGACGCGGGCGACGGGAAACCCTTCGCAGGACAGACCAAAGGAAACCCCAGGAAATCCGGGGATGCAGTCGGGCATGTGTGTGGTGGGAAGATCGATCATGCGGCAGCCCTCCCTTCCACGACATCGGCGGCGATCTCATCCGCCGTGACGTCCTCGAGGACGGCGGACGGGTAGCCATGGGTGGTCAGCCATTCCTGCGCAGCCTGCCGGCTCGCCGCGAGATGGACGAGCTCGGCGCTATCGCCGGGGCGGTCGAAGACACGGCAACTGCCGACCGCCGGGCGTTCGACGATGGTGAACATCAGGCTGGCTTCCAGCGAAAATGTGCGGTGGACGCGGATCGTAATAACACCGCCGCCGCCATAGTCGCCTTCGTGCAGCGTGAAGCTGGGCGGCAGGATGATGTTGCCGGCGCCGCGCTCATCCTGCTTGCGGATCAGCCGGCCGCTGCTGTTGTTGGTCTTCCACGCGGACAGCTTTTTGCGATGGCGCTCCGGCGGGCGCGGCTGGCCGTCGGCCCACGCCAGAACGGTGCCGATCGGGACCAGGAATGCGAGATATGCGGACATGTTGATCTCCTTGATCTTCAGGGGTGGAAACGAAGCCGCCGCCGGTGGAAATCACCGGCGGGGGACATTCATTCGGAAGGGGAACGAGGGACGCGGCTACTCCGCAGCGATCCCGTAAGCATCCTGCTCTTCGTCAGGATCGACGGCTTCGGGAGCGTCGTCGGCGCTGTCTGGAAGGTCGGCCTCGTCTTCGGGGGTGGCGAGGCCTTCTTCCTCACCAAGGGCGGAACCATCGACGTCTTCTTCTTCCGCGCTGTTGTCGTCCCTACCGTCATGACCCTTGGTGTCGCCATCGAGCACCTCACCACTCTTGATCAGATCCACGATGTCCTGCGGATCGGGCGCGAAGAGTGCGGCGGTGTGAACGAAGCGTTCTTGCCTGAAGTGGTCGACGAGAGCCGCGCGCGTCTCCCGCACCTTCTGGCGCGGAAGCACGTTGGCTTCCTTCGCAGCCGCTTCCATCGCCTGGCGAGACAGGCACAGCAGAAAGTCCTCCGAGCCCATGTTCGGCAGGAAGTTGTCGGCGCCGATCGCGTCGCCTGCGATCCGGGAGATCACGCCGCTGTTGGACATACCCCGGCGGCACGACAGCACATCGATCAGCATCGAACGCGCGGCCACGCGCAGCGTCTCCCCGTCGAAGGCGAGCCTGCCGTCTTCGCCGATCAGCCGGGCGGCGTGGCGCTTGAAACGCTTCGGTCCGAACACGGTATCGCTGGCGCCGGAATCGACGCGGACGTTCAGGCCGGCGAATGCAAGCACGAGCAGGGCCATCAGCATGTCGTCCTCGATCGGGGCGCGTCCAAGAGCCTCATGCAGGGCATCGGTGCGGAAGTCACCGATCATGTCCTGGCCTTTTTGGGTCACCTCCGGCCGGGACTTTGGTGCATCGACGACGGTGTCGTCAGTCTCGGGCAGACCGCCCGCAGTGGCCGCGCCACCTTTGCCTTTCTTCTTCTCCTCGGGTATCCTGTACGCTACCGACTGCACCTTGCCGTCACGGTCGAGATACATCCCGACGTGATCGGACTTGGACGGCTTGCCGTAAACGCGCTCCGCCTTCTTCGGCAGTTCCGGCTGACCCCAGTTGTTGACCTCGATGATCGCCCCCTTCTTCGGAAGGTTGCTCGTCATCCATTCCTGTTGGGCGCCGAGAAACGCTTCCACGTTGGTGGTGTAGCGGCTGTCCTGGTCGGCCGGGGCGAACAGATCCTCTACCCATTCGATGCCGTAGGCAGCGGCGAGATCATCCCCGAAGCTCGCATCCTTGGCGAACATGCGGGTCTTCGAGAGCGCCCGAGAAATATTGTACCAGTCGGCTCGCTCGGACTTTTTGGGCTTGTTTGCCTTCCACACCTCCTTCTGCTCATCGAGCGAGGCTGCGGCGATGGTCCGGAGCTGCTGCTCGTTCGGCATGTCGCCGAGCGCCATATGGTCGAGCATGGGAGGCAGCACATTGGCCAGGAGTCTGAGCTTCCTGATCTGGCGGACCGGCAGTGCGAGCGCCACGCCGATCGCTTCCTCGGTCCAGCCCAGCGCAACCAGGCGTTCGATGCCGCGCCATTGGTCGACGGGGTTGAGCGGCTCGCGGGCGATGTTTTCCACCATCGAGCGCATTGCACCGTTGTCGTTGGCAGCTTCGACGACGAGGACGGTGATTTCCTCCATTCCCGCTGCGATAGCCTGCTTCACGCGGCGGTGTCCGGCCTGGATGATGTAGCCATTGCCACCGTCGATTTCCGGTGAGATGACCGGCGGCTGGATGATGCCGACCGCTTTTACCGTCGCGAGCAACAGCGCGTCAGACTGCGGCGAGGATTTCGAGCGACGCGTGTCGTCGGGATTGTCCTTCAGCGCACGGGGATCGAGTTTGAGGATTTGCATGAGATTGGCTCCTTCCGGGATTGGTGAGCCGGCGCCTTGCCGGCCCTTTTCCGTCTTCAGTTCTTTCCGAAGACACTTCCCGGACCGCGGAGCGGACGGGCCCGTGCAACTGCGGCCGAGCATCCCTGCCCGGCTGGCCAAGCGGGGCTTACAGCCCTGCGCAGGACGATGGGCCGGGATTGCGCAGTGCCGCGGTTGAGCGCAAGCGTCAGCGGCCTGCCCGATCTGCGAGCAAGCTTCCCCCTTCCTTATTTTCTCATTTCAAAAGAGCGTCCGTGCGGGCAGATGTTGTCACGAGTGTCGCTTGTCAAGCCGCGATCCGCTCACCGACATCAGCCGCCAGGGCCGTCTCGACCTCGGCAAGCTGCCGGTGTTTTTCGGCCAGTTCCCCGGCGAATGCGAATTCACTGCCTTCGCCGCGCGACTGGTACGACGCCAACCTGCGGCGGGCGTCGCCGAGACGCTGGCGATAGCGCTCCCGCTCGCCATCGAAATCGTCGAGCGCGTGCTCGAGGCGTGAAACAGCCCCGAGCGGCGTCACCGTAACCGGAAGCTCGATCTCGTAGTCCGCGCCGGTTCGCTTCAGCATGGTGGTGTAGCGATAGCCATCCTTGCCATAACGTTGGCCGTGATATTCGAGCTCGAAACCGCCGATCGAGGCGATGACGGCCTCGCCCTCTGGGCTGAGCTGGACTAGGGTCAGGATCTCCTTCATGAGGGCGCGGCCCGCCTCCTTGCGTTCGGAGTAGTCTTTCCCCGCGACCGTCATGGTGAAGTCCTCGCCAGTGGTCGGAACCAGCCGCGTGATGTCCTGACCGATCTCCGCAATCCGCCGTGTCGACACCTCAATGTCGCGCTCGGCGTCGCGAAGCTGCCTGCGAACGGCGTGCTGGTCGTCGATATGCGCTGCACGAAGCCGTTCCAGCCGGGCGATGTCCGCTTCAAGCCCCGCCTTTTGCATGAGCCGCTGATCGCCCGACGCGATGGCTTTCGCCATTGCGAACTGGTTGGCCTGCCCCTCGCCTATATCTTCCAGCCGCCGGATCGAGGTGTCGCCGGAGAGCGCGGCAGCGATGAAGCGGGCCTTGCGCTCGTTGTTCTGCCACATCGTGGCATCGAGGCTGCCTTCGGTCGCGTAGGCGAAGATATCGACCTCGTCGTGCTGGTTGCCCTGCCGAACGATGCGGCCCTCACGCTGCTCGATCTGCGAGGGAAGCCAGGGGACGTCGAGATGGTGCAGCGCCTTCAGGCGGAGCTGGACGTTGACCCCGGTTCCCATCGTCTCCGACGAACCGATGAGGAACCGGACCCTGCCGGCCCGAACGTCGCCGAACAGGCGCTGCTTCGCCTCCGACTTCTTGAAGTCCTGCATGAAGGCGATCTCCGACGCCGGCACGCCTAGGCGGATCAGCTCGTCGCGAATCCAGCGATAGGCGGAGAAGCCCCTCGTCTTTTCGACGCTGATGGTGCCCAGGTCGGAAAAAATCATCTGCGCAGCACCTGGCACCTCGAACGGCTTGCTGTCATGACGGAGATAGACGCTGCCTGCCGTCGCCTTCCAGATGCGGAAGGCGTTCGAGACGAGATTGTTGAGCTTGTTGTCTGGCTCGTTGTCATTGTCGGCGTCGACCAGACGCAGGTCGATCGCCGCATGCCGGCCATCGGTGATAACGGAGAGCAGGATGTCGTCGCCCGGCTGCGGCGGCCGCTCGCGCTCCTCGATCGCCTTGATGCGCTCGGCCAGCACCATCTGGTGGTGCTTGAACGCCTGCGTCGGCTTCGACGTGACGATCTGGCGCCTGCCGGTCGAGATCGCCGGCACCTTTACATACTCGCGCAAATCCGCCGGCATCACGACATCCGCGAAGCTCCGGAACATCGCGATCAGCTCGGGCACGTTGACGAAGCTCGCGAAGCGGGAGACCGGCTTGTACTTGCCGGATGGCTGAAGCTCCAGTTCGGTGGTGGTGTCGCCGAACGTCGACGCCCAGGCATCGAACTCGTGCAGGCCACGCTCCTCCAGCGCGGCATGGCCCATCAGCCGCTGGACCGAGAACATTTCGCCGAGCGTGTTGGTGATCGGCGTGCCCGACGCAAGCACGAGCGCCCGGCCGGGATTGATCGTCTCGATGAAGCGCGACTTCACATAGAGGTCCCAGGCCCGCTGCGAGCCGTTCGGATCGACCCCCTTCAACGTACTCATATTGGTGGCAAAGGAGAGCTTGCGGAACTCCTGCGCCTCGTCGACGATGATCTGGTCGACGCCGATCTCGGCGATCGTGAGAAGATCATCCTTGCGGGTGGAAAGCGCTTCGAGCCGCTCCTGCAGGCCTTCCTTCAGGCGCTCCAGCCGTTTGCGGGACACCCGGTCTTCATCCTCGACCTTCAGCAGCAGGGTCTCGTAGAGCTCCAGCTCATCGTGAATCATTTGGCTTTCAAATGCCGCCGGCACGCCGATGAACCTGAAGGCGGAATGCGTGATGATGATCGCATCCCAGGTCGCCGTCGCCGCGCGCGACAGGAACCGGGCCCGCTTGTCCTTCGAAAAATTCGTCTCGTCGGCAACGAGGATACGAGCCGTTGGATAGAGCGCCAGGAACTCGCGTGCCGCCTGCGCAAGGCAATGCCCCGGCACGACCTGCATCGCCTTGGCGATCAGGCCGAGACGCCGCTGCTCCATGATGCTTGCCGCCATCGTCATGGTTTTGCCGGCGCCGACGGCATGGGCAAGATAGGTCGAGCCGGACGAGATGATCCTCCAGATCCCGCGCTTTTGGTGTCCATAAAGAACAAAGGCGCCCGAGGCGCCTGGAAGGTTGAGATGATCTCCGCTGAACTTTCGCGGTGCGATGTTGTTGAAGCGGTCATTATAGACGCGCGCGAGCCGGTCGGTGCGATCGGGATCAGACCATATCCAGCGCTGGAAGGCGTCCTTGATCTTGTGAAGCTTTTCCTTTGCAGCCTCGGTATCGACGACGTTGAGAACCCGCCTTTCGCTGTCGCCATCCCTGATCGTATCGAAGATCTGCGGCACCCGGCTGTTCAGGGCATCGGACAGCAGTTCGCCTGCGTGGCGGCGGTCCGTTCCCCATTCGGACGTTCCCGCGGCCAGATAGCCGAGCTGTCGGGCCTCGACGGTCCATGACGCCAGTTCGGGCATATGATGGATCCGGATATCGGTTCCCATCATCTCCTTGACGAAGGCGACGACGTCGGCGGCCGGTATCCATGGAGCGCCTAGACGGGCGGTGATGTCGGAAGGTCGAAGATCGACCGGCTGAACGCCCGCCAGAGCGGTGACGTTACGGTTATAGACGGGATCGAGCGCGGCCGCGGCTTCAGCAACCTTGAGTTTGTCGCGAACCGGACCGGACAGATAGGCGTCGGCCATCTGCCACGAGCCATCGGCGGGATCGCGGAAGATCGCATTGCCGAGCTCAGCGACGACATCGTCTGGATCACGGTGCAGAAGTTCCGCGATATGGTCGAGATCGACGCGCCCGCGTTCGTTGAGCACCACGGCGAGTGCATCTGCTGCACTGGTGATGACAGGCGGTGCGGGCGGCGAGATGACGCGCTCGGTGAAGATCGCGCCGGGCTTCGCGGTGTCGTTTTCGAGGTCGTAGTCCTCAATCGAGGCGACCAGCCAGCAATCGGGATCGTCCGCGAACGGTTGCAGGTTCGGGCGGCGATGGCTCTCGCGTGTCTCGCCAGACTCCGGATCCTCGGTGATCGAGACCGTGGTGTGGTTGATCGGACCGAAGTCGCGCACGAAGCTCGACCAGGCGATGCGCAGCCTGACCTGCAAATCCTTCCAGGGCCGGTCCTGCTCCTGGGCTTTCAGCACCTCACGGACGGCGTCGCGTATTGGAATGAGCTTCCGGATGATGCGGACATGCTTCTCCGGGATGCCGTCAGCATTGCGACCCTTGCGGACTTTTAGAGCAACGGGCTCGCCGTCGATGACCTGCATGAGGCCGCGGGCATTGTCGAAGAAGAAGCTGCCTTCACGCACGTGCCGGTCGGACGGCAGGTCGACGGGGGCCGCGTCGATCGCATCCTCCAGACCGAGATCGAGATCGATGTCGGTCGGCTCCCCGTCATAGCGGCCTTCTGGAAGGAGATGGACGGCGGCCGACAGCGCGGCGACGAGGTCCTCGCCATCGCGGGCAACGCATGTATAGGTCTCGCCGAAGGGGCCGGAGGTCTGCGCATGGGTGCCGAGCACGAAATCCGGATGCCGCGCGAACCATCTGTTCACCCGGATGGCGCCCTCGTCGCCGGTCGCTGGCCGCACCTCCTCGATGTCGAGCCACGAGAGATCGCCCTCGGGCTCGGCGACCTTGCGCTTGCGGAAGAAAAGGATGTCCACGACGACGTCCGTGCCTGCGTCGGCTCGGAAACTGCCTTCTGGCAGGCGGATAGCCGCAATCAGATCCGCGGTCGTCGCGATATGTTGGCGCGCCGCCGAATCCGCCTTGTCCATCGTGCCGGAGCTCGTGACAAAGGCGGCGAAAGCGCCCGGCTTCAACAGGTCGATCGACCGGGCGACGAAGTAGTCGTGAAGTCTCAGACCGAGCGAGCGATAAGCCCGGTCTGATCGCACGGTCCGGTCGGAGAACGGCGGATTGCCGATGGCGAGGTCGAAGCTCGCTGGCAATTCCGTGCGCGCAAAATCTCCAGTGAGGATCCGCGCGCGCGGCTGCAACAGCCGGACGATGCATGCCGTTACGGGATCGAGTTCAACGCCGGTGACGTGCGACAGATCACGAAGCGCTTCCGGCATCAGCGCCGGAAACAGGCCTGTGCCGATTCCCGGCTCCAGCACCCGGCCGCCGCGCCATCCGAGGCGCTGAAGCCCTGACCATATCGCCCTGACGATGAACTCCGGTGTGAAATGGGCATACTGGGTGCAGCGGGCAAGCGACGCATAGTCGGTCTCGCCGACCGCATCCTCCAGATCGGAACCGATCTCGTCCCAGCCCTTGCGGAATTCGAGCTCGCCCGGACGGCGGAAGACGCCGTTGGCAAGATCGGACGCGCCGAAGCCGGTGAAGCGGATCAGCGTCTCCTGTTCCTCGCGCGTCGCAGGACGTTCGCTCGCCTCGATCTCGGCAGCGAGCCGGATCGCTGCAATATTGTCGCGCGCACGGTCCTTCCAGCTGCGGGCGAGACCACGGTCATCGGCGAGATTGAAGTTCAGGCCACGGGCACGGCACTGCCGGGACGACGGTCGCACGACTGAGGCGATCGGCAAAGCCGGCGCTGGAGTTGTAGGATCGGGATCATCGTCTGGTTCGAAGTTGCTGCCGAAGGCCGTCACGCCAAGGCCGAGGCCGGACGAAAGCGCAGTGCTGCCGAAAAGATCGATGGTGAAGTGCTCGTCATGTGACATGCTGAAATCTCCTGGGTGAAGGCGCGCGTCGCCGTCCCGCTGGAAGGTTCCAGTCGGCCGGCGACATGCGTGGGATGAGGGGGATTGGGTGGGCTTGACCGCCGCCAGATGGCGACTGTCGAAGGATCGCTAGTTTCGCTCGATCACGAAGAGCTGCATCGAGTCCTGCAGGAACGCGATCTTCAGATGCGTGCAGCCGGGGCTTGCCGCGATCAGTTTCACGAGCATGGCGCCATCGAGAAACTCGACGCCGTCATCGCCGCCGAAATGCTGGCGCTTGTAGTGCCAGTAGTCAGGGTTGGTCTTCGGATCGCACTCTTCGGCATAGACGACGAACGGCCGCTGCCCTGCGGCGAGCTTACCATTGGAGAGGATGTAGACGCCCTCGTCGCCGACCAACCAAAGACCGGGCTTCTCATCGCGGCCCGGAAACACTCCGTAGTGGGGATTGCGGAAACCGCCGTTGAGGTAGGCGTCCAGCCGTCCGTGCATCATGACGACGCGGATGTCCGTCACGGAAAAGGTGAACATCGCCGCCTCCCGTCAAGCCGCGATCGCGTCGGGGAGGTACCGCAGATGCACCGGCAGCTTCGACGCGATCTCCGCATCCGTGAGGTCGTCGAGCAGCTTCAGGCGGGTGCCCTGGCGTCCGCCGTAGAACAGCACGGTCCGCTTGCCGTGGTCGTGTTCCGGCCAGCGCTCGCCGGCATAGCCGCGATAGTCATCGTGGGTGCTCGACCAGATGTGGTCCAGGCGTTCCTCGCGCGTCATTGCCCGAACGGGCCGGGTTTCCCGCTCTGCGATTGCGCCGCGCATTCGCTCGGGCGAACCCTTGTCGGACAAGTCGCAATAGGCATGGAAATACCGCATGCGGTCATCGATCTTCAGGGTGAAGAAAATACTCGTGATGTTGCCGGTGAGGAACTCGCGCATGGCGAACATGTCGCCTCGCATGAACAGCGGCGGCAGGATCTCGAACATGTAGTCGTGCTGGGCTTGGGCGATTTCGAACCATTCGCCTCGATAGAGCGCGCTATCGTCACCCTCCCAACGGTTCGGGCGTTGCGCGTGGCGGTCGAACATGCGGAACATCTGCCGGCGGTCGGCGATGCCTTCAAAGACTTTTCGTATCGAAGAGACGGTCATGGGCAGGCTCCTTTCAGCCTTATCGGGAAGGACACGCGGCTCATCCTCGCGATGTCGCCATCCTCTTCAGCCCTTCCTGACCCCTCCTTGGCGCCGCCTCTCCGCCCGGACGGGTCAAGGGCCGCGCAGCGGGCGAAGCTTTACCCTTGACGCGGCTGGCGGGCATGCGGCAGCCGGCCTTCCCCTTCCCTTCCCCTTCCCCTCTTCCTTCCCCTCCTTGGTATTTCATTCAGGTGAAATCAGCTCACAGGCTGTTTCAATCACTCGTCTTATCATACTTGGGGCTGATTATTTGGCGTTGATAATCAGGGTGTAAACTGATAATTTGTACGCAACAATCAGCCTGTTGTCTGATGATCAGCCGCGGTAGAAAGTTGAACGATGAAGGACGACGCAAGAAAGCGAGCGCGCAGAAGGCTTGACGAGCGCCTTCGCGGGCTGCAGCCGGCAGAGGGTTTCAGGGCACCGCCAAAAGGATGGGTCCGGGCGTTGCGCGACGCGCTCGGCATGACAGGAGCGCAGCTCGGCTCAAGGATGGGAATCCGGCCCCAGACCGTGGAAGCGATCGAGAAGTCGGAGGCATCCGGAACAATCCAGCTCAGTACGTTGCGGCGTGCGGCAGAGGCACTCGACTGCACGCTGGTCTACGCATTGGTCCCGAATACGTCGCTCGAGACCGCCGTCAATGAGCGCGCGCGCAAGATCGCAATGCGCGAACTGCAACGGGTCGCACACACAATGCGCCTCGAAGCGCAGGGAACAGACAATGGCGATCTTGAAGCCCGTCTCCAGGCCTACATCCGCGACCAGCTTTCCGAGCGCGACCTCTGGTCAGAAAGATGACCGACCTCTTCCAAGAACCCGAGGACGCAACACCGCTCGAGCCGCAGGAGCGCGAGGGCCTGCTTCAAAGCTGGATCACCCACAGGCAGGATCTCAACGAGGCGGAACAGGAGAACATCGTCGAGGGTGCCGCCTGGGCGCGTGGACGACGGCGCATGCCGGTCGGCAGGATGCTGACCGAAACCTTCATGCGTACATTGCACCGACGCATGTTCGGCGAGGTCTGGCAATGGGCAGGCAGCTTCCGAACGACGGAGCGCAATATCGGCATCCAGGCCTACCGAATTCCGGTCGAACTCACGGCACGGCTCGATGACGTTCGGTATTGGGTCGACCATGAGATATTCGCGCCGGACGAGATCGCAATCAGATTCCACCATCGTCTTGTCGCCATCCACCCGTTTCCGAACGGCAATGGGCGCCATTCGCGTCTGGCTGCCGATCTGCTCGTGGAAAAACTGGGCGCCGAGCCCTTCAGCTGGGGTAGCGGAAGCCTGGGCGACGTGGGAAATCTGCGCACCCGGTACGTCGCGGCACTGCAGGCCGCGGATAATCACGACATCGCGCCTCTCCTCGAATTCGCGCGCAGCTGAGCGCAAAGGTCCTCGTTCCAGTCCTCGTGGTGGGGACGGTGGCGCTCAAATCTGCAGTCGGCGTCCCGGGCAATTGCTTCCAATCGATCAGCGTAGACATCGCCCTGCGCGTTATTATCCGTGGCGGCGACCACCGACATACCCTTCCGCGCCGCCAATAAACGGATCGCCGCATCGGTGGCAGGTGCCCAGCCGCCGCCGGTACTGAAATAGAGGCTATCACGCCGATTACTCTCCAGCGCGGCAAGGCTCATGGCGTCGATGGCAGCTTCCGTCACGCAAAGGCGCGGCGCGTGGATCGCGCCGAACCTGAACAGCACTTTCGCTCCCCCGGTCGAAAAGCCACGCCACTCCGGCCCGCGTTCTTCCCAGCCGGTGACGGCGCCCTCGCTGTCACGGTGCGCGGCCCACATACTGCCGCGCGGACCTTCGCGCACGAGATCATGCCGGAGCGCTGCGCGGATGGTTGCTTCCGGAACGCAGCGTTCGTCGCGGAGATAGCGCCAGGTCATCGAGCCCGGCCACGGCTTGCGCCGCTTCGTCCATCGTTCTGAAACTCCGGCCGGCAGATCGATCTCGCGCGCAGCGTGGGTCCAGACCGGCTCCTTCGGGACGAAGTCGACCAGCGATGCGACATGGTCGAGGGCTTCGACAAAGGGCACTCGGTCGAGATGCTCGACAAGACCGAACACGTCACCCTTGGCATCGGACAGCGGATCGAACCAGCCCCTGCCCTCGTGAATCACGATGATTATGGCCCCGCCGCCGCGGAATTTGACCGCCCTGCGGGTGCTCTCCTTCAGGTCGATGGCAAACCCAGCCTTCTCCAGCACGGCAGCGCATTGCACCCGATCCCTGAGGTCTTCCAGTTCCTTCTTTTCCATTTTTCTTCCCGACGCGCATTGCGTCCGCCCTTCCTTCTGTTTCCATTTCCATTTCCCCGCACCCGCGGGCTCCTCTCCGGACGCCGCGAAGAGCAAAGAAGGCAAGGGCGCGGCTGGCAACCTGCAGATCTGCACCTTGCGCTGACGGATCGTGCAGCCGCGGCGCAGCTTCCCTTGCCGCCTGCCGCTCGCAAGCGGCACGAGGGAGAAGGGTCTCAATGAGACCCGCCCGGAACGTATTCATGCACGATCACCAGATCGTCTTCGTCATCGAGTTCGTCGCTCGGGAGAACGCCGAACTCGTCGCCGGACCGGAAGAGCGTGACCGGAACCATCAGAGTGCGGGAAAGCTGAAAGGCGTGGTTTTGGGCAAGGGAAAGATCGGTGTTCATCTGAAGGCTCCATCTTTGGAGCGGGCCATTCCCGCTCGATGGCTCCCGTCAGTGTCCGGAACCGGTCGCGATCACCGCGAGGGCGAAGCCGAGCGGCGGCAGCTTGCTAGCCGACCCCGCAGCGGGTTGATCGTCGGAGATCCGGGGCCGGACCAGGAAGCCATCCATCAAGAGCGGAATGGCACGTCTCCTATGGACCTCGTTCAACCGACAATGATCATGCGGGAGCAAACCTTATAGCGAATGCGGATCTCTCCGAGATCTGCTCTCCTCAGAGGCCGGTTTTGGTATCAATTCGGAAGCGCGGTAAGACTGAGCTGGTGAGAAGAGCGGAAGAAATTGGAACGCGTGATGAAAAGCGAGGACATTGCCGTACTGGCTCAACAGCTAAAGGAGCAGGAGTGAAAGCATGGGTTCGAACGCTTGCGTCTAGAGGCCCGGGGCGAGGACCCTTATTAGTTGTGCATCACTCGCGGAGATCGCCATGACCTTAGTCTGAAATAATCGTCAGCTTTACCGTTCAGCAGGTCAGCCTCGATATCAAAGGCTGACTGCACGATTGAGTCCATTTCCCTTTCGCGATCTACTGCGAAATAACGCTCCTCAAGTCTGCGCTGCTGTATTTCGATGGAATCCCGCCAGTAGCGGGTTCCTTTTATGTCAGTATGTGTCTCGACATATCTAGCCAGGGGACCGCCACGTTCCCGACGCATGTAGCCCGGGCAGGCGCAGCAAAACTCGTAGAGCTTGTCGTCGCTCGTTGCGATCCAGACATCATGCTCGATGATGCCGAAGTTGAACTGCTCGCGCGAATTGTTCACGATATCTGCAGCAGCAATCAGCTTCAGGTCGTTAGCTCCATTCAAAGCGATGCGCTCCAGTACTTTGTCGGGTGTCAAGCCTTTGCCGCCACCCTTTTTCAGTTTCACGAAGTTGTTTGTGATAGCTACTTTCCGCGTCCTGAGTTGGTCAGTTAAGCCATTTTCGGGGGCGAAGACATATCGAGCGATCGTCAGTTCCTTGAGACTGATGAGATCCAGCACCTCGGCGCAATAATCGATGTAGAGGGCGAATTTTTCCAGGCCATTCAACGCCTCTAATCGATGTATGACGTTCATAGCGAGCAGCGAAGCATATGAGCACGAGATTGCCTTCTGACGCTCCAGCGACAGCGCGCTAAAATGCTCAGGGTCCATCTTTCCACCAGCATACGGAACCTTCATCGAGTTTGGGTCCTCACGGAAATTTGGCAGATAGTCTGCAAGAAACCTGTCGAACGCTGCTTCAACGTCGCCTCGACGCGCTGGGGGCAGTTCTTGGTAAGCCGCTGCGGGCGAGATGAATACGCCATACCTGGAGGTCTTCTCGATGAGTCTCGCGAGTTCCAGAACACCAGCATTCTTAAGTTCCTGGTGTCGCTGGCCGGTCTTATAGGCGCTTTCGATTGCAATCAGGATATTGGTGTCGAACATAATATTGGTTTGTCGACCATTCCGATGGTTTTCTCGGATGGCATCCCTGTCGAGGTTGATAATTTCGGTTGAGTTCGACGACGATTTGAAAGCGCGTATCATGAGGTTCTCTGTTTTATGCTCTGCGTAGTTCTCGGTCCCGAAATCTGGGTCTTCTTGTCGATACCAATCTTCCGCTGGCCTCTCCTGTATAATAATCTGATGATCTAAACTTAACCTCGGGCTCAGACAGCGATTTTTGTTCTGGAAATTGCGCTCAAGCTTTATTTTGCTTTAAAATTGCTGCGAGCGGACTGACAACTCCCTGGGCGCCACCGCGCCTCAGGATGGGGAAAATCAATGGAAGTTCCGGCTTTTGATTTTCAGCGTATCAATGTGAAGATCGGGCGCTTATCCCGAGCCGGAGACTATGCCGAGCCCGTTCCTTAAAGCCCGAGATTTCAGGTGAAGCCGCCTGGCAAGCTCGGCATATTTCAGACCACTTGAAGGTAAGCCGCGACCCATTGCAGCCATCTTTTATGATCAATACTGTCTCGATCGAGCCGTCTGGTGAAGGAGCGATCAATGTCTGAAACACCCTGGTTGGCAAAGGCGAAGCGTCTCCAAGCGATAGCTTCGACCGGGCATTCGTTCTGCAAAGATGAGTTTGATCGTGAACGCTACGAGGAAATCGCAGCAATAGCGAACGCCATGTTGGCTGATCTCGCCGATGTTCCGGTGGAACGCATTCGCGACTTGGTCTCTGACTTTGCCAAAGGGTATGCCACGCCTAAAATCGACGTTCGCGCAGCTCTGATCGAAAATGGCAAAATACTGCTTGTGCGCGAGAGATCCGACGGTCTGTGGACGCTTCCGGGAGGCTTTGCAGACGTAGGGCTTTCGGCCTCCGAGAATGTAGTAAAGGAGGTACGGGAAGAAGCTGGTATCGCCGTTTCGGTGTGTCAGCTCTACAGCGTTCGCCACAAGGCCAAGAGCAGTTATGAGCCAGATGCGCGGGACTTTTACAAGATGTTCTTCCTTTGCCGCCGAACGGGTGAACTGACGCTGACAAGCGGGCTGGAAACCAGCGAAGTTTCTTTCTTCGAACGCGGCCGACTTCCACCATTATCGCGAAGCCGCTCCATTGAGCGCGACGTCGAGCTGGCCTTCGAATTCAAAGACGGTCGCCAAACGATAGCCGTTATTGATTGAACATATTTACAGTGTTCCGATGAACATTTCCGGCGCAAGGATACTACCATCAAACATTTAGAGAACGGGTCTGCTGGCGCCGCAGGATAGCCTGCGGCGTCAAGTTGCTAAAGGTTGTCAAGAAACGACAAGAGTTTATCGTTAGCTTTGAAGCGACAGAAAGGCTGCTTGCTCAGCGAGGCAACCTTTGCAAGTGCGGCCCCCTTGATCGCCAGATGCGCATGAAGGTAGGCTTGGGTGGAGCGTGTGGATTCGTGGCCAAGCCAAAGTGAGATGACAGTGCTGTCCACCCCCGCATCCAGCAATTCCATCGCCGCACTGTGACGAAGAACGTGCGGTGAAATGCGCTTGGCTCGCAATGACGGGTATTGCTGTGCCGCCTGCTTCACATGCTTCGCCAGCAGATATTGAACCGCGTCCGGACTCATCCGAGATCCATGCACGGTCGGGAAGAGGATGTCGGACTGGCCCAATCTTGGCTCGTCCAGCCATTGTTTAAGCACGGAACTCAGAATTTTGGTGAGCGGAGTGACGCGCTCCTTCCGTCCTTTTCCGAAACATCTAATATGCGCGCCAGTGTCCAGGGTGACAGCGCCGCGATCGAGGCCGACCAGTTCGGAGAGCCGCATGCCCGTCTGTATTGCCGTCAGGAGGAGGCAGCAGTCGCGGCGACCGATCCATAATCGCCTGTCCGGTGCTGCCAGGAGCGCCTTGATCTCATCCCGGACAAGGAACTGTACCTCGCGCCTCGTGCCGATCTTGCCGGGGATGGCGAGCACGCGTTGGATCTGATGGCTAAAGGTAGGCTCCTCGAATGCAAGGAACCGAAAGAAGGCTCGAATAGCGGTAAGCCTGAGATTGTAGGTGGCGGTGCCCGATCGTCTTTCTGCGGTGAAGTCATCCAGGAATGCTATGACGAGCTCTGCGTCGAAATCTTCAAGCATCAGGGATGATGGCTGCTTGCCCGTCTTGCGGTGGGCGAACCTCAAAAAGAGCTTGAAGGTGTCGCGGTAGGAGGCGACGGTATGCGTGCTGACATTGCGTTGGCGCATTAGCCGCTGTGTAAAGAAGCGCTCGATAAGACGTGGAAGCGAACTGGTCATTGTGCCGCCTCCCATCGCGCGTCGAGACGGAGTTTGGCTTGCTCCAGAAGATCGGGATGTGCGCTTAGATACCAGTATGTGTCGGCCACCTTTCCATGGCCGAGATATGTCGAAAGTTCCGGGATTCGACGATCGACGTTCTCAACGTTCCTGTACCAGTCCAGAAGTGTGCGCACCGCGAAGGTATGGCGAAGATCGTGAATCCTTGGCCCCTCTGTCTCGGAAGCTCCCCGCAGTCGGGCCTCACGGGTCCAGAGAATGAAGGAGAAATGAGGGTTGGCATGGTTCAGACCCCGCCCACGATCCCCTGTGAAGAAGAACCTGCTGGCGCGCGGGTCGGCAGACGATCTCGCTCATCAGAATACCGTCGGAGTGCGTCCCAGGTGCTGCGATGCAAAGGTATGTGTCGGCTCTTACCGCTTCAAGCGTTGAAGGACTGACCTTGAATTGCCACAGGCGACGTTTTTGATGCCATCATTTCGTAGCCGGATCTGGAGAAGAGCGCCCGAAAATCCGCTGACTCTACGTCGGGTCCCACTCCGCGCTCAACCGAATTCCGAATGCACCTTCCGATGCTCGGACCGAGGTTGTGACACTGGTCGCCCAGAACCTTGAGCGCAAAGACCAAGAGACTGCAGAAATAACAATGCGAGATCAGGCCATCATTTAAAGCGCAAAGTCTCTGCCGATCATTCGCGTGGCCTGGGCGGTCGCTTTACACGGGGCGAAGATAATGATGCAGCAGCAGCCCGCCGATGGGGAGGGAAGCTGGATCATACTTAAAAGACACATTTTGAGGTTGACCGTAGTAGGTTTACGCACTATGTTGCCCCGTAGTCGTACTACGGAGTTTATATGGGCGACAGGACAGTCACGGACCGCATGAAGCGGCAGCGCGAACTGCGCGCGGCGGAAGGATGGCAGAAGGTGACCGTATGGGTTCCAACCGTGGTAGATGCCGAAGATGTCAAGAAACTCGCTGCCGAGCGCCGGGCCAGGGCCGAAGCGCTCGCCGGCCTTAGCGAAGAGGTGCCTAAAGTGAACGTCGACACAGCCGAACGGATCGCGAGGGCGATCGCCGAGCATGGCTCCAAGGCTTACAATACGCCCTCGGGCGCCGTCCTCGAATTGATGAAAGAACTCGCCAAGGAAGATGATTTGGAAAGTCTCGCGAGTGCGTTCGTCATCATAGCAAGGGCAAAGCCAACCAACGCAAAATTCATTACCGCACGCGTGCCGGCCATGATCAGCGAGTTTCTTATCCGCCATCGCGGAATCGACGGGGGTGCGATGGGCAAATGGGGCATGTCAAACCCGGGCTGGGCCGATGAGATCAAGGCGGCCATACGCGAACCGGAACGGTTCCCGCAGGTTGTCGACGCCCTGGCGCAAACCATTAAGCGCAGTCAGACCGTGCAATAATGCGAGAAGCGGACGTCGAGCATTCGCAAATTCCGGAAAGGGGTTCGCCTTACAGCGGCAACATCCGAGCAACTCTGTTGCTAGCGGCTGCACGAATCATATCTTAGAAATTGAAACACCAGGTGAGGACTGGCCTGACCTGGTGCACAAATATCGGTGTCGAAGGCGCATGGCAAGCCAGTGGGGCCTGTTCGACTGCTTTGGAGTAGTTATCTACGTAATATGGCAGAAAGTCAAGTTCCTTTTCCCTACCTGCCGGCGCAACTGCAGGCCATCCGTGCCTCGATTTCCGAGCCGCGCTTCGCAACTTACCTTGCAAAGGGCGGCAATCACGAAGAATATGCGATGGCGCTGTATCTCTACAACGCCCGGGTTGCCAAAGCGTTCCTCTATCCGCTTAATGTGGCAGAAGTGACACTGCGAAATGCCGTCGACGGGATCCTTGTCGCAAGGTTCGGAGCGAAC
The DNA here is from genome assembly GCA_025559845.1 of Agrobacterium tumefaciens. Classification (NCBI taxonomy): domain Bacteria; kingdom Pseudomonadati; phylum Pseudomonadota; class Alphaproteobacteria; order Hyphomicrobiales; family Rhizobiaceae; genus Agrobacterium; species Agrobacterium tumefaciens. The sequence goes on along the minus strand of CP048472.1, from coordinate 15,331 downwards.
TGGCATCAGGACGCCACATTCCGCGATCAAACTCTGACAGGGAATGGCTTGGCGACGCTCGACAAGGCGATACAAAGGGCGGGCGCGGGCGCAGCACGTGACCAGATCGTCGCGACGCTCACCTTCGATTTTTGGTCGAACCTCTTTCGGCCGGAATATGGTGGCCTCTGGCGCACCACCGTCAATATCGCTTTCCCCCATCTACAGCACGGCGAAAGCCGCCAGGAAATCCAGAACCTGGTAAAGCCGATCAATGTCTTCCGGAATCGCGTGGCCCATCACGAACCGGTTCTTGATCTAAACGTGACTGACATTCATGCCAAGATCGTGCGGCTGATCGAATTACGATGCGCCGAAACGGCAACCTGGATGAAGCATCACTCCACTCTCAGCACCGTCGTCAGAACGCGCCCTCGCCGGGACGGCACCAATGCCAACACGCTGGCCGCGAAGCTCGATCCGGGGTTCGTGCCAGTCAGGCCGGAAACGGGTTTGAGTGAGCTGGCCGAGCTGCTCGACGAAAAGCATCAGGCAATCATCTGCCTCGACGATGACGGGCGTCCGATCGCGGCGCTCACAGTAGTAGACGCCATCCGCTTCATCACAGAGTGCGCAAAGAGGTTGGGTGGGATGATCGATCTTAATGATCATACGGTTTCGGACCTGGTCAAGGTGGCCAACCTCGCGGACCGATGGACGCAAATGGATGACGCCACCCCGCTCGCCTTGGCGGTGAAGGAACTCCAGAAGCCGCGTATCCAGATTCTCGTCGGGATTGAGGCCGCATCAGGCAAGGCCACAGGCGCGATTTTGCGCGCACACCGCCGCTATTGACCGGAAGGATTGCACTTGAGCTTCAAATTGGTGGATTCTGGATGGTCGGACGAACTGGATATCGGGATGCGGGAAAGACCGGAAACGGTTCTGATCGTATGTCCGTTCATCAAGAAGCAGACCGTAGAGCGCCTGATTTTCGCGCATTGCCCTCGTGATCTTCGCGTCATCACTCGATTCGACCTCAACGCCTTCAATGCGGGGGTAAGCGATATGGATGCGCTGTCTCTCCTTCTCCGAAGCGGAGCGAAAATCCGGGGAGTCGTCGGCGTCCATTCCAAAATGTATATCTTCGGCGGCAAGCGGGCGATCGTAACAAGCGCGAATCTCACCGAAGCCGCCATGTTTCAGAATAAGGAGTTCGGCTTCGCCGCTGATGACCACTTCATCGCCGCACAGTGCCAGAATTATTTCGACCGCTTATGGGCCAGCACCAGACACGATCTGTCGCAAGCCGATATCGAGCGATGGCGGCAAATTCTCGCCCCGTACCGTGTCGGGACGAGAGATAGCATTTCTCTACCCGACTTCGGAGAGACGGTGAATTCGACATCGCCGTTCGTACTGGAGCCTCCGACCGATGCGCCTATGCAGTCTTTCGTCAAATTCTTCGGAAGAGCGGACAACCGCGTGTCGCTATCTATGGGGATCGACGAGGAGGTTATTCGCTCCGGTTCGCATTGGGCATGCACGTACCCGAGTGGAAAGCGGCCACGCCAGGTTCGAGAGGGGGCCATCATGTTCATGGCTCGTATGGTTCAGGCGCGGAGCGACTACATTATCTACGGGCGCGCCATTAGCAGGGAACACAGACCAATTCTGGATGACGCCACACCAGCCGACGTGTCGGTGAGAGTATGGAAGGAGAATTGGCCTCACTACGTTCGCGTCCACGATCCCGTCTTCATTAACGGACCGCTTTCGGCAGGAGTGTCCATGGTCGATATGATGACCGAACTTGGTCCGAATTCTTTTGCGCCAACGCAACGCAATCTGAACGCCGGCAGTGGAGGCAATCTCAATCCGCGGCGCGCCATCATGAGAAAACCGCATATGGAGCTCACGCCACAGGCCTATAGGTGGATATTCGATCGGCTCGAGAAATCGATGATGCGGTATGGTGCGCTCGATCTCACCGACTCGCGTTTCGACCTTCCGGCGGCGCAAGACAACTCCCCAGATGCGCTTGCGACCACCCCACAGCTGTCAATGCAGTCTTTAGAGGATTAGAAAATGGATATCCCGCACGTCTCGCGTCAGCCACCTGAGATCGGTAGCCGGGTGAAAATCTACTTTGATCGTAAGTCGGCTGATCTCATCATTGAGACCCCTGAGGGACAGCGCAGCAGGGATTTTATGGGCGTTTGCATCGGAGACGCTGTTTTCGACACGGAACCCACCGCCAGGAGCAGCACCCGCTGCATCGTGACGGGAACTTTTCTTGCTGTCCCGGGCTCACGTGAGAGCCGCGATATCGAGTCGGAAATCCGCGCGCAGGGCAGATCGCATCTGGAGTTTTACTGGTGGCGTGACAAGACGTGGCCACTCCGCAAAGCGCGCCTGGCGTTCATTGCGAAGCCTCATGGTGGCTTCCCGACTTCGATGGTCGTCGACGGAGAAGACTAACAGGGGGCGCCTCGGCGCCGTCTGTAGTCTACAGATCAAAGATTTCGAGGCCTGAAATTATCATTTGCGCCGTTCCCAGCAATGATCTGGGAAGTCTCGCTGCAAAGGCCTGCCTACCGCTATCGACAATTGCCATTATGCGATGTCGGCCGTCCATGACTGAGATCCAGCCCTCCTCTTTTGAGGTCGGTGTCAGCACCGGAAAACCTATTGGTTGGTTGGAACCGATCCGGCGCACCCAATAGTCATATTTCCCTTGCTTGAAATCCACGCCGCCGCCGCCTCTCCTATCGATCGACCAAAACCATGGTGCATGATTTCCGAGGTGCTGATCAAACCCAGCACTCGGCACTTGGACGGTTACATAGTCGTCCAGGTCCGCGAGCGGCACTTTTTCATTTGAGATATAGGTGAGGCCAAGAAGGGTCGTCATGGAGCGAGCATCTCTGATGGAATTATGGGGTTGTAGTAATTTACATGAATTCCCTGGTCAGAAGGTGAAACCAACACCCCGACATAAAGTCGGCCATTTAACCCAGCGTCCGGAAGCGTCGAAGGGAGCGCGGCGAACGGCGGTCAAGAAGCAGGACCCCGTCAAGACCGGACGAAACACTTCTATCCTGCCGACCCGCATAGGTCTGCGACCGACCTTCAAGGGCAGAGAAGACCTGAGCGACACGCCTGCGACGCGTTGCTTCAGTCGGGGGCCGCTCTTGTACCAAGGCAAGGATTTCCTTGTCGATACCCAAGAACACACCATCATCGATCTCGCGGCCGACATAACCCGCACCAACCTGATCGGATAGATCAAGTACCGGCTGATCGAGGATAATGGAGTAGGCTCGTGTAATCGCTTCGAAGAGATCAAACGTCACGGTGATGCCGTCACCCTTTGCCGGCGGATCCAGCACTCTGCCCTCTGCACCACCGGCCTTGAACATGAAGAAGTTTGCACAGCGCGTGGTCGGCGCCCGTCCGTTGACCGTGTGAAGCGCCGAAACCTGCCCCAGTGCCTTCGCAACGGTGCTTGCGGCTGGCGCTCGGATGCGACCCGTACTCTCGAACACATGGCGTTCCCTTCGCTTGATGCCGATAAAGTCGGGACGCGATTTTGGAGGAGGAGGCGCTGCGCCAGCCTTCGGCGCGACCGGAGCCGTTGGGGATCCCCATCGGCAGGAGGCAAGGCCGGCGACATGCACGAGATACTGCACGCTCATCTGACTCTGAGCATACCAGTGCGTGAACGCCTCGCCGAAAAGGAACGAAACCCCCACCTTCTCCGACTGCTCCAAACTCCGAAAATAGGCCATCGTGTTCAAGGAGGCATCCAGATAGCCCGTCGCCATCGCGACCAGCATTTTCTCCCGCCAGGGGCCAACGGTGCGGACAGCGGCTCGACGGCTGGGATAGCCGACGGTCAGCAACGAGCGGATGATGTCGGCATGTGTCGCTGGCAACGTTTTCGTGCCATTCAACGCCGTAAATCGTCCAGAGAAGTTTGCGGAAGTGACTGTAACGGACATACCTATCGCCCGGCCCGGATTGACACCCCGATAGACCGCAGGGCGGGTATCAGGTCGGCTTGACGAACTAACTCGACCGCCGGAGAGGCGACAAGTTTCTCACCGACGGCCCGATCGTAGACCGCCACGCAATCTGTTGCAGTGAGGCGTGAGGAATAGAGCAATCCATCGACAGCATAGGATCGAAAGATCGACTCGCTCAGTCTCTGCCCTTCCTGATGTTCCTTGCCCCGGGCTGCGTCCGTGCTGACGCCCAACCTCAGGAGGCCGGTCGTGCGCAGGTCGAGAAGAATGAGAGCATCCGTGGCCGTCACCTCAGTGACCGACCAGTCCTCGATTTCACTCTCATCCAGCACTCGGTCCTGCGTCCCCTCGAAGCGGTCGCGCACGATCGTCTCCGCAATCGCGGTCGCGAGATCATATGCGGCATAAAGCAGTCGGAACATCTGGTTTGGACTTGAGAATCGCGATTGACCGAAACCCATGCCGAGCGGGGTCGACATGTGGGCTACAGGGATGATGCGGAGATAGGATTGAGGGAGAAACGCAAGCGCGAGCTCCCGAACCGTTTGAGGATCAAGTTTCACGATTCAGCTCAACCAAAATCGCGCTCAGCTGCATCCAGAACCTCGTCAAGATTGCCCATCTTGAGATTGTCGAGCGGCGTTCCGCCTATGCTTGGCTTCGGCTGGATCAACCATTGCCACGCTGAACGCGGATTGCGGATGATTTTGGTGACCTGAGGCATGCCCTCGACCGGCCGGCCATCCACAAACTGAGCCAGGGGAAAGACATGCTTTCGCTCGCCCTTGAGCAGACCGACTACAGCTCCGCGCTTGTGCCAGTCGTGTAAGGTCGATCGCTTCGTGCCGAACTTTTTCTCGATATCGCCCGGACCGGCGACCGGACCGGCCCAGTCTTCGATGCGGGTTGGCGTCGCAAATTCGTCGAGCCTGCGGCGCCCTTCCTCAATGCCTACCGATTGACCCAGACCAGCACCTCGGCTGACCTCCACAGGCTTTTCGACCGATACCTCCGCGAGCACATGACCTGGCTTCGCAGCCAGTTCGGCGACGGCGGCTTCGACAATATGGGCGAGTTCCGTTTCGTCGTCGGCAATCCGACGCTGTTGCTCGACAGAAAGGCGCGCTGCTACCGCAGAGACCACGGCCATGACCTTGCCAGTCGCCGCAAGAGCCTGCTTTGAAAGGCCTGGATTGTGTCGGGCCAGAACCTTGAGAACATCGGCTACCGCAGCCGGATTGACTTCCAGCTTTGCGCCCATCTGCGATTTACGGGTGACAGCGACCATCTTCGTCTTCCTTCTTGACTACAGCCAAGATAATGCGGATTGTCCGGTTTGTCCAGATTGTTGCCATCAGAGGGCGTCGCGTTGGTTTCCCGCTGAACAACGCTTGATCAGGCAACAGCCTTGATGTCGGAGGGGATCGATATCGTCGCGACGGCCGCAACGACAGAGGCAATGCCCGCCAGAACGAATGTCGTGGACAGCGATGACGTGATCACCATGCCGGCCAAGGCGGAACCAAGAGGGAAACCGGCCAGATTCAGGCTCATCGAAATCGACATGACGCGGCCGAGTTGTTGCGGATCGGTTCGACGCTGGCGAAGCGTCAGAAGAGCAACATCGATCGGACCGGACATGACGCCGGCAAGCATGAGGCCGATCGCCAGCCCGCCAAACCCAAACTCAGCTGCCACGGGCCATGCCGCCAAGGCCGTAATTACCATTCCGATAGCCATAATGTGACGCTCGCGACCGGTCGTTCGTATGTGCCCAGCGAACAGCGCACCAATCCCGCCGGCAATGCCCATCGCAGCCCACAGGAAGCCTGTCACCGAACTCCCAATGGAAGTGTCGTAATGGTTGGCGACAAAAACCGGAACGACGACATAGAGAACGCCCCAGGTGATCTGATACATCGAATAGGAGATGGCAAGGCCGCGCAGTGTCGGTTGCCGAGCCACGATCTGGATGCCTTCCAAAGTCTGCCGCATGAACGACGCCTGCCCTGACGCCAGACCTGGAAGGAGCGGTACGAGGGACATGCATATTGCCGCGCCTGCATAGAAGAGGGCGATCATGGACATCGCACTTTCAGGACCAAGCCACGCGACAATGATGCCGGCCATCGCTGGCCCGACGACATCAACGACGGCATAGACCGCCGTATCCAGCGCATTTGCTCGATCGAGTGCGTGAGACGGAACCAGGCGAGGCAATAGGGTGCGGGTGCCAGCTGCGCCCAACGGACCGGCGAGGGAAAACAATATCACCAGAAAGAACAGGACCGGTGGCGTCGTCCAGTTGAGCCAGCTCACGGTACTGATTGCGGCAATGAATATGGCGCTGGCAATCATGTCGATTCTGACAGCTATCGTCGGTCCGACGCGATCAAGCAGAACACCCGCGATTGGACTAACCATCAGGCCAGGCACGATTGCCGCGAAAGTCAGCCAGCCGGCCAGTGCCGGTGACGAGAACCGCGCCAGCACGAACAGCACCAACGTGAGAATGAACATGCGTCCGGCCAGACGCGAGAGGGTAGCAGCGACAATGAGAGGCGTCAGACCGGGAATTGTGGTGAGGGCTCGGTATGAATTTTGCTGTTCCATCGTGACCTGCGAAAGATGGTTGGATTTTTGAACATCAATCAAGTGCGCTCGGAATGTCCGGGCTGAATGCAAAGGCAAGTATCAGGCAGTTCTCTGAATGCCGAGACGTCGTAATTCCCGGTAGACAGTTGAGCGACCAAGGCCAAGCTGCTTGGCGGCTTCGGTCGGGGATGTCTTAGCTTCGATGAGTTTGATCGCCGCGTCTATCTTTTTCATGTCGAGGGGTTGGCGGCCGGGGCGCTTGCCCTTGGCTCTCGCCGCGACGATACCGTCCTTCGTCCGTTCCGAAATCAACCGTCGCTCGAAATGGGCAATGGCCCCGAAGACATGAAAGATCAGCTCGCCGGCGGCTGACGACGTATCGATCTTCTCTTCAAGGCTCAGCAGGTCGATCTGACGCTCGCGCAGCATCTTCACGGTCTCAAGCAGTTCGGCCAAAGACCGGCCGAGGCGATCCAGCCGAACGATCGCTAGCGTGTCGCCAGCGCGAGCATAGGCAATAAGATCCGCCAGACCCGGCCGATCCATGCTCTTGCCGGACTTCACATCGGTGAACACCTTGATCGCTCCGGCGTGTTCGAGACGCAGCGTCTGACCCGCTACATCCTGATCGCCGGTCGAGACGCGCGCATATCCAAGAATTGCCCCCATGATGGCGTCTCCGAAACGGCCGTTCTGTGGACGGTGACAACCGACCTCATTCCGCCACTGAAAAATCGTCCATATAATACGTCTCTTTATTCTCTGCTGTCCATAGATTATCACGCCCTTTTGTGGACGAGTTAGCAGGGTGAAGATGCGCAAACATGAACTTTTGACCGAGCACGAACGGCGACAGCTCTTATATGGGGTCGGAACAAGATCTGTTCCCGCAGACACGCTAAGGCCGAACGGAATGTGAACTTTCGTCGCGAACCCGCATGACGGTCTGTCGGCTGGTTGCGAATTTTCGCGCGATCGCCGAAACGCTCATGCCTTTCGCTAGATCTTCGCGTACATCTTTCTTCTGCTCTTCACTGAGCGTGGCCGGCCGGCCGAGGGTCTTGCCTTCCGATTTGGCGCGCTTGAGGCCGGATTGCGTCCGCTCGACCAGCAGATCGTTCGAACTGGGCGACGGCGTTAAGCACCTGCATGGTCATTGTGCCGGATGAACTGGTCAGGTCCGCGCCGCCGAGAGCGAGACAATAGATCCGTTCCGCGGAATTGTGGATGGCTGAGATAGATATCTTATCCCATCCGATCGAAGCTCATCGTGCCACATCTTGGGAGGGCACAGATCTGGCAGGCTTCTTGAATGGATCAAGGACCGTGACGCCCCGGCTCTGAAAATCCGCGACGTTGCGTGTCACGATGACCAGATCATTTACCTGCGCTGTCGCGGCCAAGCCGGTATCGTCGGTATTCTTTTCAGATTGACCGAGCATCTGCCCCCAACGGCGTGCGACAGCCTCGTCGACCGGGAGAATACGACCTTGATAAGCGGCGAAGATTGCGTCGGCAGCCTTGGCAATCGCGTTCGCCACAGTGTCATCGGCTTTCCGCTTCTTCTCGATGCCTTTCGAAATCTCTCGAACCGAGATCACGCTGATGGCGAGATCGGTATCATCGATCGTATCGAGCCAAGCCGCGACATTCTCGTGCGGTTCGGGTCGACCAATCTCTTTCAGGACATTTGTATCGAGCAGGTATTTCAAGCTCAGTCATCCAGCGCGCTAAGATCGGCTGCGCGCATGGCGGCTTTTGCCGTTTGCTTCGGGTACGGCCGGCCCGCCTTCGGATGCGCCTCCGCATAAACTCGCGCCGCCACGACCTGTTGTTCCTTCAAGGAGGGATAGTCGCGAAGGACCTCTTCGACCGTGGCGCCGGCGTCGAGAAGAGCAGCGATCCGATGAGCCTCGATGTGCGTGCCTCGGATGACCGGCTCCTTCCCGGATAGGTCGACCTGATCGGTGAGCTTCTCGAGTTCCTTCAGCTTGCGCTCGACGAAGACTAAGTGCTGACCGATGTCGTAGCGCTGTTTGCCGAACACGACTTCCTTCGCGAGACCGCGCTTTAGGGAGGTCTGCAACGCCTCATAGAACTCGGATTGGCTCTTGGGCGTGAGCGCCAGTTTGAGTTCGTCATAGGCATGGAGAAACACCAGCTCAGCTTGACCGAACTGTCGAATGCTTCGACCACCTCGCTTCACGAGTTGCGGCTTAATCGGCGCGCGCTCGACAACCTTCTTGAAGATGTCCAGCGGCGCGCCCACTACAAAAGCCGCCTGTGCCGTTGTCAGATGTTCCATCCGATCGCCTCTCTAATTCACCCCGAAAGATAGGGCCGAATTAGAGATAGTGCAAGGCCCCCGTTTGATTTCATTTTGGCAGGGTGTTTCAGACAATACCCCAGGCTCGGTAGCTTCCACGTCCCGTCATTTCCCGAACACCCAGCTCGGCGATCAGATCGAGCGCCGCGCGATGGCTCACTCGCAACTCCTTGGTAATCATGGATGAGGAGACGATCGGCCGGGTTAAAAGCAAATCCACGACACCGGGAAGGCTGCTTGACGACCGCTTTCCTTGGAGCTTGCGCTCTAGGCGGTCCCGGGCTTGGCCTAACCGAATGATTTCTTTCATCCCCAATGCTGCCCCTTCCGCCATGGCCTCAAGCGTGGCGACCAGTCGCCGCGTCCGGTCCCGAGACCGGCGACGATCGCGCGGAACAACCTTCAGGCCGAAATTGAGCCCGAACAGGTGCGACGCGAGCTTGCCGCGCGCGCGAAGATAGGAACTCACCAGTTGCGCACCGAGCCAATGTTGTCTTTGCAGCGGTTCCAGAGTTTCCCACGCATCCCAGAGGATCGCAGAACTGAGCGTCGGCGGCATCGCCGCAACCTGCTGCATGACGGCTTTCCATTCCGAAAGCCGGCCGCCTTCGTCCCAGTCCGGATCCCGAATGATCAGTTCGCCAAGGGCCAAAGATCCCGCCTTGTGTTCCTGATCCTTCCCTGTCGCGGCTGCGAGCGTGCGAGCCGACCGGTCAAGAAGCGCATCGATTTCTGCCATCTCGTCGGCGAAACCATCATGGACCTCATCCGACGTCACCTCTGCTAGCGGTGCTCGCGCGCCCTCCCCTGACACCTCACGTGCGGGAGGGATCGAAGCCCGGGCAATCAAGTTTTCGAGACCTGATTGGCTGATCGCCCAGTCTGCCTCAGCCCCGGCTATTCGCCTCCGGGCCCGGAGGATAGAATGTGCGATGGTGATGTCGTGCGTAGGGGCCCGAACATCCCGCTCGGCATCGTGGAGAACTAGGTCTTCGACGTGTACGAGTTCGCCGGCGACCCACATGCTGGCGGTGGCGTCATGGAAGTGCGCTCGCTCGATGAAGCCCGGTCCCACTACACTACGCCGCACAATCTCATCCAGGCGTGCTAGTTGATCCTCGGCGTGAGCGACCGCCGGAAAAAGAAGCGCCAGAGGCAAATCGCCGATTTCATAGGCCATTGGTATTCCCTGTTAAATTGTTCAATATTGAAGCTATTATAACGTTAACTTCAATCACAGGTGAGAGATTTTCCGCCTACTTTATATATAGAACGGAGCGGCGCTCCTGATTGTACAGCTGGACCGTCGGCGGACGTCGAAGCGCCCAAAAACGTTGTCTTTCAGCGCATTTTTTTACCAAAGTGACCACGCACATGCGTCAAGAGACGTTTACAAACGATCGTTTATCCTTATCCTCTGCGTTTGGAAAACTGCCCTTCAACACTCCTCAGGCGCTGCAAATGGCTCGTAACACGCAAAATCGACGTTCCGGTCGGCCTCAGGGCCGTATAATCGGCTATGCCCGCGTTTCGACGGACGAACAGGCGACGGAAGCGCAGGAGATCGAACTCAGGTCGGCCGGTTGCGACATTATCGTTCAAGAACATGGTTCCGGCGCCTCGCGTGCCCGCCCTGCTCTTTCCAAACTGCTTCGGGAGATTAGCGCTGGCGACACGCTTGTTGTGGTACGACTTGACCGCCTGGCGCGCTCGGTCAGTCATTTGCTCGAGGTAATCGAGGATATGACGGCGAAGGGCGCGCATTTCCGGTCGCTGCGCGATCCTATCGACACGTCGACGCCGCAAGGAATGTTTTCCCTCCAGGTTCTCGGCGCCGTGGCGCAGCTCGAACGCGCGCTCATTTCCGAACGAACGAAGGCGGGTATCCGCGCAGCCAAGTCCAAAGGAAAGCTTTCCGGCAACCCGGGCATCCGGGAAAAGCGCCCGGAGGCACTGGCAAGGATGACCGCGGCCCAGAAAGCGGCATATGGCGATAGGATTCAGGCGTCCGCGAACCAATGGCTTCCTACCGTTCGTCGCATGCGACCGGATCACACATGGGACGACATCGCCCGAATGCTCAAGCAGCGGGGCCTCGACTGGACGCCGGAACGTCTTCGCCGCGCCGTGAAGTGGATGGTGACGGAACGCCTGGTGGATGCAGCGCTCCTGAAAAAATCTCCTCCCCGTCTTCCCGAAGATCGCCTGATGACGCTTGTGGCCGGCATCCATTCTTCGAACCCCGACCTGAAGCTCCGCGAGATCGCCTGCCAGCTTGAAAGACTGCACGAGCGCACGCCGCGCGGTGGATCCAAATGGGCGCCCTCGTCCGTCAAGAACCTGATCGACCGCGCCCGACGTTCCGGGTTGATCACCGACGTCGACATCGCCGCGGCTGAATAGCGAGAGGATCACCAAGATCTCGGCTTTCGCAGGTTTTTGAGCAGCGATTCCGATACGTGGAGGCGGCTGTCATCCTCGACCTCCTCAGCAGTTCGCGGCTTTCCAGCGCCGACTGCATTCTTCTGCTCGTCCAGCTTCGCCCGGAGCAACGCCATGACCATCGGCCAGGTCGAAAACTTCCCATCCTTGGCCCGGTCGGTCAGGCTGCGCAGATAGCCCCCAGCGTTATTGATCTGACCGGCCCGCTGATAGATCGAAGCCAGCGTGATCGCCGCGTGTTGCTCGCCCATGGTTTCGCGGGCCTCCCGCCAGGCGCTCGGACTAATCCCCAGCATCGGCCGGGCAAGCTCAGCCGCCGCCAGCAAGTCGCGCCAATGCCGAATTGGACCTCCCTGGGCCAATTCCCGCATTTCGGGGCAGGCATCCAGCACGATTCCCAAAGGCAGCTCGCGTTTCGGCAAGCTCCGTACATTGTCGGTTTCCGCAACGCTGCCGCCCGCTTCATCTTTTTTTCTAGAGCCGTATTCAGATTCAAATTTAGAGTCTGGATTTGAATTCTGTTTGTGGCGACCGATATGGGACTCATTGGCGTCCAGATTCATCGTTTTTGTGAAAGATTCCAATACGTCACGGATCTCGATGCAAAGTTCCTGAAGCTCTTGCCCAATACTCTCGACAAGCTGCCGAGGTGCCGAGCGTGGCAGGCGGCCGATGATCCCCTGATAGGTCTGGGTAACTCTTCCCCAGTTTCCAGGAACGCTCTCTTCGACGCCAGTTTCGATCATTTTGACAATGTCACGACGAAGAAGAGTCAAGCGCTCCTTGGCCACCCGGAAGGCCTTTTTTTCAGCTTGCACTGTCTGGGCCAGATCTCGGAACTCCTCGGCCCGCGCGACGATCGGCGACAGATCGAACCCATAGGCCTGCTCAATCTCCCCTCCCCTTCCCTTGCGGGCGAACCGCTTGCCATTGGGGCTGTCGCGGCGAATGATGAGCCCGCAATCAACCAGTATGGCAAGATGCCGGCGCAGTGTCGTGGCGGGCATGCCGTTGGCGCGAGCCATCAGCTGTTCGTTAGAAGGCCATACGACCAGTTCGGCACCACCAGTCAAGGCGGTCTCCGGGTAAAACGTCAACAGCGCGTTCAGGATCGAGAGTGAGCGGTCCGTGGCTCCGATCAGTCCCCGGGATTCACGGATGTGCTGGAAGACCTGCCATTTGTGGGCGACAGTGTCTGATGCGACAGCTTTTGCTGCCATCTGGCTTGCAATATGGCCGAGTGTCATCGGCCGCCGCCCAAAGGACGTCGTTGAGATATGCGTCTGCATTTCCTTTTACCTTTTGTTAGGCAATTGAAATCCGCCCGTCGAAATGACGCTTTCCCTTACGGGACCCTTGACTACGATTCCTGGAAATGCGATTCTCTTAGCTGCGAGACTACAGAGAAGGTCTTCCGGAACGCCGTTTCGGGGGCCTTTTTCTTTTGCGGTGAGAGCCAGTCCATCTCAGTCGAGCGGAGCTTTAAATTGGATGAAACCCTGACTATTGGTCGAGCTTGCCTCCTCCGTTGGTTTCAATGAACTGGGCGTACAGACTGTCCAACTGGTCAGCGACATATTCGCCAAAAGTTGGCACCAGTCTCTCGTCGAAAACCAGAGCCGTTCGTCCAGTTTCTTGTCGGATCGTCGCTGCCTTTTTCCCCTTTGGCGTGCTCCAGGCCCTTACCTTTTTTGGAGTCTTCGCAGGTGGCCTTGAAACGGCGTTGAAAATGAGGTTAAAGCGGGTATCGCTATCAGATTGCTTGAACTGCTCTGACCCAAGCATCGCTTCGATTGCGTCGGTTGCCTTAGGCTTCCCAAGCCCCTCGGCAAGTGCGACCCAACGCGATCGACCCGCTTTCGACGCTGGGCCGATTTGTGTGGCGAGGTTCAGCGGTATGCCCCTTGCTACAGTTATGTAGCGGCTGAGGTCGGCCTTGTCAGTGGATAGCGCGGCAATGATGGTGGCTCTATCAAAACCCGCATCTTCGAGGCGCAGGGCGAAGAGAGCCTTCTCAATGAACGAGAGGTCAGCACGGTTAAGATTTTCGCGGCCCTGGGCCACGACCAGTTCACAGTCCGTGAGATTTCGAACAATGGCAGAAACCTCTCTCCGCAGATTTACTGCCGCGCGCAGCCGCCGCCTTCCATATACGATCTGATATCGACCGGCAGCCTCAGGGTGCGGTCTGACAAGAACCGGCACCTGCTGCCCCTCCTGCGAAATGCTCGCCTCAAGCTGCTCGAATTTCGGATCCACGTCTGAGGGCAGCCGATCCGCGATCGGCGACCCGTCGATCATGGATGGATCCAGAGACACGACGGCTTCGCCTGTAGCCAGTTGATCCTGCAGCCGAGCTGCAGCCTTTGCGCCCTCAGCCATCTCTTGCAAAGACGAACCCATGGCCGAAATCGCTCCGGTACGAACACGAGCGGTCGACTTGTCGACTGCTGCTCTATCGGTCGCAGGTTGCTTCTTGAGGAACAAAGTATCGATTGCGTCTTTGCGGCTCATGATATCGGCCTCTTGGGTTTGGCGTCGTGGCGTCGCATTTTTGATTGCAAATGCGCTTGGTTGGGAGCTCCCAACAAGACAAGACAACTGCACCCTGGCCAATTAGCGATGGGCGTGCGTCGTCGTCTCAAATTACCCCGGCTTCTCCAGTGCCCCATGTCCAGGGGGCGAATCAACACCTGTCTGTTGGGAGCTCCCAACAGATCTGTGAGGAACGCAAAGCCTTTCATTAGACCCGCCCCCACGCCATCTTGATCAAAGCCTCGATCTCCGAATTCACCGCATCTAAAGATTCCATCGCCCGGTCGTATGTCGACCGCGTAAGGTTCTCTCGCCCTATCTCATAGAGCGTCTGCTTGGTTAAACCGGCATCAGATACCGCTGCCGACTTGACCATAGGATTTGTAAGGACGTGATCCTCGAACATGTTGCGCAGCAGTGCCGTCACTTTCGTCTGCGGCGCGTCCTGGGGCTCATAGCGCGTCAAGAGATAGCGTATGAAATCGTACTGGAGATTGCCCCCCGCCTCTTTCACGACACCCAGAAGGTCGCGTGTCATGAGGAGAAACTGGCTCATGGAAGCGATATCCAGCATCTGAGGATGTACGGTGATTACCATTGATGTTGCAGCACACAACCCGCTGAGAGTCAAAAACCCAAGCTGAGGAGGGCAGTCGATGACCACGACATCGTAATCGTCGGCGACCTCATCAAAGGCTTGGGCCACGCGAGTGAAGAACAATCCGTCGCGCGTACCTTTGTCAGTCAATGCTTTCGGGGTGGTATGCTCGAACTCCATAAGCTCGAGATTTCCAGGAACAAGGTGAAGACCATCAAAATACGTCGGTCGGATCACATCTCGCAACGGACGACGTGTGTCGTCGTACCGAATAGCCGCATAGAGCGTTTCGTTTGCACCGACATCAGTTTCTGGCAGAACGCCGAGGAGTGCTGAAAGACTAGCCTGCGGATCGAGATCGACTGCGAGAACCCTGTAACCTTGCAACGCCAGATACTGTGCAAGATGAGCGGACGTCGTCGTCTTCCCAGAGCCACCTTTGAAGTTGGTTACAGCAACGACTTGCAAATGCTCAGAACCTCGGCGATGAGGCACAAAATCAATGCTTTCACGTCCTCGAGTCGAGCCGGCAAGCATCTGCCGGATTTCGTTTATCTGACCGAGGGTGTAAAAGCGCCGTCCGTTGCTGGCGAGTTCAGGTTGCGGCCCTTCGCCAGCCAGTGTCATCTTTCGAAGAGTTGAGTCAGATATTTTCATCAAGCGTGCGGCTTCACCCGAGGTGAATTTGCGCAAGCTCTTGTGCGACGTCGGAGGAAACAAAGCCTCGCTCATCGCTTGAAGCTGAGAGCTGAGCTGCTCAGCATGCTCACCAATGGTAACATCTACCGACGGGCGATCATTTCGGGATATGGCAGCGGCTTTGCTCAC
>CP048471.1:300000-401476 GCA_025559845.1 Agrobacterium tumefaciens | reverse complement strand
CCGCACGCATCGCATGAAGATTGCAACCTATAACGTAAACGGTATCAATGGCCGCCTCGAGGTTCTCATGCGTTGGCTGAAAGAGGACATACCCGACGTCGTCTGCCTTCAGGAACTGAAGACAACGGACGACAAGTTTCCGTGGCGAGAAATCGAAAAAGCAGGCTACGGGGCCGTCTGGCATGGACAGAAGAGCTGGAACGGCGTGGCGATCCTCGCCCGGGAAAGGGAACCCTATTTGACGAGAAAGGGTCTGCCCGGCGACCCCAATGATGCACACAGCCGATACATCGAGGCCGCGGTCAATGGCCTGCTGATTGGTGGATTGTATCTGCCAAATGGCAACCCCGTACCGGGCCCCAGGTTTGATGACAAGCTTCGCTGGTTCAAGCGGCTGCAGAACTACGGACTGGAACTGCTCGACCTGGAAATCCCCGTATTGCTGATCGGAGATTTTAACGTGATGCCGGGCGAACTGGACGTCTACAAGCCCGAGCGCTGGCGTAACGACGCGCTGTTTCGCCCGGAGGTCCGCAAGGCATACGCCAAACTTCTTGCCCAGGGATGGACCGATGCGATCCGGCATTTGCATCCGAACGAAAGGATCTACACCTTCTGGAAATATTGGCGGAACTCGTTCGCGCGTGATGCCGGGCTCAGGATCGACCATCTACTCCTCAGCCCCGTCGCTGCCCCATGGCTGAAATCTGCAAGCGTCCGGCGAAACCCACGCAGCTGGAACCATACAAGCGACCACGCTCCGGTGATGATCGAGATCGATGTTCCCGAAGACCCAGGGAACCCTTGATCGTCCAGCTTTCTCACACCGCATGGTTTTGTCCCGCAGCGCGTGATGTCATTCCCGGACTTGAACGGCGGCCTTGCGTTTCCCAAATGAAGGCTCGACCCGCTGGTCCGGGCCCCTCTGGTGAAAGTCCCGGCGCTTTCACGATGTCGGACCTATAACCGACATGACGCCGTGCCACGAGGAGGGATCATGATTGCAGATATCGCTGTATGGTTGTTCGCCATATTTATTGTCGACCCGCTTCAGGCTGAAATAAAACAGCAGCTTGATCGCGGCAATGTCTCCATGGAGGCTGTTCAACAGTCACATCAGTGTTTGGCGACCCAGGTACCCCGTCTCTTCGACAGAGCCGGAAATGAGCCCGGTTGGGCAATAGCAACGGCTGTCGGCATTTCGACGGGATGGACGTCTCCAGATAACCTCTTTGAGGCAAAAGACCCCAAATGTGCGGCGCTGCGCGCACTGATCAAATCTGAAACTAACCGCGAAGCTGAAGGCTGACCTTGGCGACTTATCAAAACGGCACCAGTAAGGCATCTGCCACCCTCTCAAGGCTTGTCGAGGAGGCTCAATTGCAGGACGGCCTCACAATTACAGAAACGCTTCGCCTGATGGGGAAATCCGGCTTCGGTTTCGTGATCCTGCTTCTGGCGCTTCCGGCAATGATCCCGATTCCAGGGCCTTTTGGAATGTTGTTCGGGTCAGCACTGGCGATTGTATCGCTTCAACTGGCGTTTGGGCTAAAGTCCTTATGGTTGCCATCCTTGATCGGAGATCGCCGGATATCGGCGAAGGCATTCGGTGCGCTCGAGCGTCATGCCTCGCCACTGGTTCGCAGGATCGAGCGTTTTGTTGAACCAGGTCGAATGAAAGCATTGTCCGGTCCACGAGTGACCTACTTGCTTGCCCTGCCTGTCTTTTGCCTTGCGGTGGCTGTTGCCCTGCCGATCCCCTTCGGCAACATCGCGCCTGTCGCGGCACTCTGCGTCATCGCGATTGGCCTGATCGAACGCGATGGCCTCGTGGTCTCACTCGGGCTCGGTTTGACGCTGGTCGCATTGGGCGTGACGGTAGCACTTCTCTATACGGCAGCCAGCCTTGTTCCATGGTTCTGAGCGAGCACGCTTTTCGTACTTCCAGAAAAACAAGGATTGACGGCAATTTGAGTGGGCTTGCGCAAGCGTCGCCCTGAACACACCTCACTTTCAACACAAACGGTCTTTACAAGTTTTTCATGCGTGTCGCTGAGGAACGGATTATCCCGCTCGTGACGCACGTTTGCTCAGGCTTTTGACCACGGATGTACTGGCACTGGTAGGTAGCAAACATCGAGGAAGGTCGGTGCGAATTCGCCCCGGCCTTTTTTATTGTCCCAAATTGCAGCATGCGCTGATCTAAGAACTTTGCCAGAGCGTGAACAGGGCGCGGTGAATTTTATCCGCACCGGCTTCCAAACCCGGTGTCGCGGGAGTGCAGACGCTCAGCCCACGACCACAACCAAATAACGCCGTTGTGATCCTTCACGCTCTGACTGCCATCTGGTGTCAATGACCTCTTAACCCTTTATTGACCATGATTGCTCGCAGTTCAGAGCGGAATGCGCCAGTGCGGCCGCCGCTGCTTTTGAAACGTAACGCGTAGCGAGTGTCGAAGTTGAAGAGTATCACGTCGTCCGGTTTTCGATCGGTTGGCCTAGCCGACCTGTTCAGGTGCTTCGTAAAAGCGAGCCAGGTGGCAGCACTTACTGTTGCAGTTCTCCTCGGATTTACCTCGCTCGCTGCGGCCGAAGACCGTTCGCTGAAGCTCTATTTCGTACACACCGGGGAAAAGGCGACAATCACCTACAAGCGCAATGGACGCTTTGATCAGGCCGGCCTGCAGAAGGTCAACCGGCTCCTTCGCGACTGGCGACGCAACGAAAGTGGTAGGATGGATCCAAGGCTCCTCGACATCGTCTGGGAGATCTACAAGCGCTCAAACACGCGAAACTATATTCACGTCGTTTCCGGTTATCGCTCCCCCGCCACGAACGCCAAATTGCGTGGTCGCTCCAGAGCAACGGGCGTTGCCAAGAAAAGCCTCCACATGCAGGGAAAGGCGATGGATTTCTTCATTCCAGGCGTAAAGCTCTCGACGCTTCGCAGGCTCGCGATCCAGATGCAGGCGGGAGGCGTCGGATACTACCCGACATCAGGCTCACCGTTTATCCACGTCGACGTGGGTGGCGTTCGTGCTTGGCCGCGCATGACGCGGCAGGAACTGATCGCCCTTTTCCCGGACGGCCGCACGTTGCATCTGCCGCCAGACGGAAGGCACCTTCCTGGCTATGACGTTGCTCTTGCCGACTATAAACGGCGCGTGGGACCGCAATCAATCCAGGTCGCATCCCGGTTGGCCTCGTCCAACGCACCGTCGCGCGCAAAAAGCGATTCAGGACGAGATGCCGACCCAACGGCTGAAGACAGGGATAGTCTCCTCACGGCAATGTTGCCGCTCCCGAAAAGCCGCCCTCCCCGGCCATTTTTAGACGATGAGGATGACGCGGAAAGCGTGGACGTTGTTGCACTCACGGTGCCTGCCCCTATCCTGAGACCGGCCGTCTCGGACACGCCGACGGATGCGATCGTCACTGCGTCCATTGGCGTAATTCCCTCTGCCCGACCAACTCCCCAGATGCCGGCGCCGACAAATGTCACCGCAGCCTTGCTCGATCGCCCTGCCGGTTTCAATCGTGTTGCCGCAGACCACGGGACGGCCTTCAGGGAGCCTCAATCGTCAATCGCCTCGTTGCCTTTTGAAGCCGTCGAGGCGGATGAGGAAGACGAACTGGACAGCATGGATCTACTGATTGGCTGGGCTATTTCTCCACCGGACAGGAAGGTTGCCATGCTCGCGCCAGGGCTGACAGACCGCCTGTTAATGGACCACACAGCCAAAGGAAACGGAGGCGGGAGCATCGCTTCGAGATTATAGAACTGCTACTGTTGGCCACTCGCAATGGTCACCAACCTCGTGCATGAGCTGATCCCGTCATCTGCTGTTAGTCGAAAGCCGCCAGTCAGATGAACAAAACGAAAGTGGCACGCCTTATGGAGAAGGACGCGCCACTTTTAGAGGGTGCCAGGCGTTGCTGAGGGACGGGGATGCCTGGCTGTCTCTGTAACGCCGATACAGAGATTTGGTTCCCCTCATGCGTCACGAACAGCTTTCAGTGTGCTATCCTGCAACGGTGGACCCACCCTGTGCCGAACCCCTTGCCGTCCTAGCATCTCATCAAAGCGCGCATCACACGTCCTGGCCTTCGTCGTGGTGTTGTGGGGTACTATCCATGAGGATTTTCAGCGCACGAATTGCACCTGCAGCTTCAAGGAACGCCCTGCTCACATCCCGCTTAAACGTCGATTGCGACGCGCCAATCTGCTCAAGAAAATCGCGAATAATGTTTATCGCGCGTTCAAGCATGCGTCTTTTTTCAAAGGGGCCGAGCCTGTCCATTTCGTTCGCGTCGCGAACCAGTTCCTTGATGAACTGCGACATTCAACTCATAAGTCCTGCACCTTCTTCATCGGCCAGTCCTAGTGAAAGTTCCGCGATTTCACCTTTAACCTGTCTATGTGCAGATCAGGGATATAGATATCCCGCGCCTGCACGGCGGGCTTCGGATTGTCCCGGGGATCAGGGCCACCACCATGCTTGACCTGGTCTCCCCGGCCATGCGGCAGCCGAAACTCGCCATTACGCTCTCCAAGCTTCGACAGCTCTTCGGAAAAGTCGAACAGCCGCTGGGCAACGAGATGCACGACCTCGCCTTCCCGCTGGATTTTCCCGTGGATGCCCATCAACGATGCGGTCATCAGGACACGTCTCTGCCGTTCGAAGAGCATCGGCCAGACGACTGCGTTGACAATTCCCGTCTCATCCTCGAGCGTCAGGAACATGACGCCTTTTGCCGAGCCGGGACGCTGTCGAACGAGAACTAGGCCTGCGGTCCACAGCCATCTGCCATCGCGCTCACCCATGGCCTCGGCACAGGTGACAATCCGCCTGGCTTCCAGGTCCTTGCGCAGAAACGACATCGGGTGCGCCCTCAATGTCAGTCCGGTGTGAGAATAGTCTTCGACAACCTCCCTTCCCTCGGTCATCGATTTCAGCGTGACCTCCGCCTCCTTCACCTCGCAAACCATCCTTTCTTCCCGTTTGGCTGCCGCTGCCCACAATTCAAGCGGTTCATCCCGTAGCGCCTTGATATCCCAGAGCGCTTGCCGCCGTTCCAGTCTGAGCGAGGGCAGGAAAGCATCGGCTTCCGCGAGCTTCACCAGTGATGCCGTTGGAACCCCGGACCGCCGCCACATGTCATCAACGGATGCGAAGCGGTCGTCTGCACGTGTGAGAATGATCCTGGCTGCATCGTTTTCCGCCAGACCTTTGACGACCCGCATGCCGAGCCGGACGGCAAAGCGGTCTGTTCCCGGGATTGGCTCCATGGTGCAGTCCCATCTGGAAGCATTGACGCAGACAGGCCGGACTTCGACACCGTGCTGGCGGGCATCAGTGACAATCTGGGCAACGCTGTAAAATCCCATCGGCTGGCTGTTGATCAGCGCAGTACAAAAGACATCGGGATGGTGGCATTTGATCCAGGACGAAGCATAGGCAATGAGTGCAAACGAAGCCGCATGGGATTCAGGAAAACCATAGCTGCCGAAGCCTTCAAGCTGGGTAAAGGTCTTTTCCGCGAACTCTCGTGTATAGCCGTTGGCGACCATGCCATCCACGAGCTTGTCCCTGAACTTGCTGACACCGCCGGTAAACTTGAATGTCGCCATCGCCCGTCTCAACTGATCCGCTTCGCCAGCGGTAAAGCCGGCGCAGGTCATCGCCACCTTCATGGCGCTTTCCTGAAAGAGAGGGACGCCAAGGGTCTTGCCAAGCACGGCCTCAAGTTCAGGCGTCGGATATTCGACCTTTTCCTTGCCCTCGCGCCGCCTCAGGTAAGGATGCACCATGTCGCCCTGGATCGGGCCAGGTCTGACGATCGCCACCTGAACGACAAGGTCATAAAATGTTCTGGGCTTCAAGCGGGGCAACATCGCCATCTGCGCACGGCTCTCGATCTGGAATGTGCCCAGTGTGTCGGCTTTTCTGATCATCGCATAGGTTCGGCTATCCTCCTGGGGAATATCAGCGAGCCCCATGGGTAGCGCTTTGTATTCGCAAAGGAGTTCAAACGACCGCGCCATGCACGACAGCATCCCGAGCGCAAGCACATCGACCTTCATGAACTTCAGGGCTTCGATGTCGTCCTTGTCCCATTCGACCACCTGCCGATCGTCCATGGCGGCAGGCTCGATCGGCACGAGGTCGTCCAGCCTGTCCTGCGTTAGCACAAAGCCTCCCGGATGCTGACCAAGGTGGCGGGGTGCGCCCATGAGTTGACCTGCCAGCTCCAACGCAAGCCGCAGACGGTAGTCTGAGGTGTTCATGTTGTTTTCCTTGAGCTGCTTTTCTCCCACACCGTCCTTTGACCACCCCCATATGCCGGACGAGAGCTGGCCGATCAGGTCCTCGGGAAGACCAAGCGCCTTGCCGACATCGCGCAGCGCCCCCTTTGCCCTGTAGCGGGTCACGGTAGAGCAGAGTGCAGACCGGCTACGGCCATAGGTGGAGTAAATCCACTGGATCACTTCTTCGCGGCGATTGTGCTCGAAATCCACGTCAATATCGGGCGGCTCGTCGCGCTCCATCGAGACAAAGCGTTCGAACAGAAGGTCCGATGTTTCGGGATTGATCGACGTGATGCCAAGGCAATAACAGACGGCACTGTTTGCCGCCGATCCACGCCCCTGACAAAGAATGTTGTTTGATCGAGCAAACCGCACGATCGAAAAGACTGTCAGGAAATACGGTGCGTATTTCATGATGCGGATCAGATCGAGCTCATGCAGGATGGCCTTGCGAACCTTGTCGGGGATACCCTCCGGATAGCGATCCGCCGCTCCTTCCCAGGTGAATTTGGTCAATGACTGCTGCGCATCGAGACCCGGCACCATGGCTTCTTCTGGGTACTGATATTGAAGCTCACTCATATCGAAACGGCAGCGATCGACGATCTCCCGTGTGCGGGCCAGTGCTTCCGGATACTCTGAAAACAACCGCTGCATCTCCTCGGGCGGTTTGATGAACCGGTCCGCGTGCCGCTCGCGGTCGAAGCCGACATTGTCGATCGTTGTTGTGTTTCGAATGCAGGTGACAACATCCTGAAGCTGGCGACGGGAGGGATCGTGGAACAGGACATCGTTCGTCACGACCGTCTTCACCTTGTGCCGGAACGCCATATTCGAAAGCTGGTGGAGACGAAGCCTGTCATTGGGTCTGCGGCGCAGACAAAGGCTTACATAGGCCCGGTCGCCGAAGATTTTCGACACCTGGCGCAACTGGCTGACATAACCATCATCCGCCTCGTCAGGAATGAGGATTGCAATCAACCCTTCGCCATAGGCTTCAAGATCGGTGAGATCGAGGATGCACTTTGCCTTGCCTCCCCGGCTTTTGCCGAGGGATAGCAGACGGGTGAGGCGCGAATAGGCTGGACGATCGGTCGGATAGACAAGGACCGACATGCCATCGGCAAGGTCGAGCCGGCAACCAACGACCAGCCTGACCCCCGTCGTCTTTGCGGCCTCCCAGGCACGAACGATGCCAGCAAGGGAATTGCGGTCAACAACACCAAGAGCGTCGATCCCAAGCTCTGCCGCTCGCGCAAACAGCTCGTCGGCACTTGATGCACCGCGCAGAAACGAAAAATGCGTCGTGACCTGAAGCTCGGCGTAGTTCATCCGAACACTCCATGAAGGAACCACTCGTGGGAACCGGTCTCGGTGTGAACGCCGTCGCCGGTGCGGTAGACCCAGTAACGCTCGCCAAGATCATCTTCGACAACGAAGTAATCCCGCACCGCCTGCATTTCCCGTGGACGCTGCCACCACTCCCCGAATATCCGCTCTGGTCCATCGGCACGCTTCACGCGGCGGCGCTTGCCCCGCCAGGTGAACACAGCCGGCGGCTGGTCGGGCAACAGTGCAACAACGTCAATGCGCTCAGGATAAGCAAACAATCGCGATGGTCTTGGCCATCTGGATGCCCAATCGGCTCCAGTTTCCAAAGCAGCAGGAGCGATACGAACCACCGATCTCTCGGGGACATCAGAGGCTACGGGTGTCATCCGATAGAGGCGTTGGCCGCGATTGCCGAGAATATCGACGATCGGTGTGATGTCGACCACCTCTTCCTCGATCAGCGTTGAGGCCGCCTGCTTCTCCTCCAAAGGCTCGGTCATGATCGCCACCAGCACCAGCTTCTCGATGCCGAAGCCGGGATCGATCTTTTCGATGCGATCGCACAAAAGCTTGGACAGCCGTGATGGATCGCGCACCGGTTTGGCAAGCCCTGCACGCAGACATTGGCGTGTGTTGTCGACGCGGTGGATTATGAGGTCTGATCGACGCACACCGAGGCCACGCTTTTCCAGTTCAAGGGTCAATTGCGACACGAGACGACGAACGTATTTCTCGATGGTTTCAGCAGCGCCTATGGGTTCCTGGAAATTGCGAAAGACCTCGACAAGTTCCGGCGTCCGAATTGGCTCGATCGGCTCGGCAAGACGACCGAAAAGTTGGTCCAGACGTCGTCTTGGCTCCGGACCAAATCGCAGCGTCAGCGGTGCTCTTGGCATGGCCGACAGTTCCCCGACTGTCTCGACACCCAGAATGCGAAGTCCCTGAACCGTATCCGAGGGCAGGCGCAGACAGTGGATGGGAAGACCGACGACGGTTTTCTGTATGTCACCAACCGGCACAACTGTTGTCTCCGCAGATGTCAGTCGCGTTATTGCATGCGATGCTCCCCAGCTATCTGTCACTGCGGCACGCGCCGTCAGGCCGCGGCTGCGCAGCACATTGACCAGCCCTGATATCATCACCTCCTCGCCTCCACGCAGATGGTCAGCACCTTCGGTATCCATGACGATCCCGTCGGCACCATCTATTGCGACAACGGGGCTGTATTGTCTGAGCGCCCAGAGTGCCAATCGTTCCAGGGCTGCGGCATCCGCAACGGGGTCAGCATCCAGCATGGCAAGATCAGAAATGACCGCCTGCGCCTTGCTCGCCGCCATGCCGATATGCAGACCAACCTTGCGTGCGGCGGCGTCCGCTGCCGACACCCAACGCTTTGAACCGGACCTCGAGATCACCACAAGGGGTTTGTCAGCCGGCACGGCTCCCTCGCCATGCCGGCGTATCCGGTCGGTCGGCAAAAACGGGAAGTAAACAGATACGACCCTTGGCATCACAGGCTCCTATTTCAAACTCAGCACACTCGCCTGCTTTCACTCTCAGCAATTCCGCCAGCCATCGCGCCCTTCCAACGCCTGCGACCGGCAAGCTTTCCGATGGCAACACGCTGACGCGCCATCTGGTTGTCGAGGCTGTCGGACTGCCGTA
This sequence comes from Agrobacterium tumefaciens, assembly GCA_025559845.1. Classification (NCBI taxonomy): domain Bacteria; kingdom Pseudomonadati; phylum Pseudomonadota; class Alphaproteobacteria; order Hyphomicrobiales; family Rhizobiaceae; genus Agrobacterium; species Agrobacterium tumefaciens. The sequence continues at coordinate 392,167 of CP048471.1, read as the reverse complement.
GTCAGACGCCTCGTTCTGCCGTCGCCACCGTCGAACGACGAGGCCCATGCTGCCTGTCCGCTCGGCCGCAAGATGCAGACGGCGGGATGCGGTCATTGGGAGACGGACGAGTTCTCCAACGACCGCTCCAAAGCCACCGAAGGAAAGCCCTTCCTCCATCGAAGCCAGCACGTCCTCATCCTTGTCACCCTCGCAATAGATTACGCGGTCGGGGTGGAGCCCCGCCTGCGAAATGGCTGGAGCAAAGAGATCGGGACGGGTGAGACACCAGAGGACCTTTCCCTTCGATCGGGCTGCAATACCGGCGGCAAACAACGCAGCCGCAGCGCCGTCGACAGTCCCTGCTCCACCGCCTGCAAACTCATGAAGAGCGCCAAAGGCAATCCCGCCACCCGGAAGGTGCTCATCGATCTGGCGTACGCCGAACGGCAATGTTGTAGCCTTGCGCGCAGCAGCGCCTTCGAGGTGGGCGATCCGCTCCCTGAGATCGTCGATCAGTCTTGAGGTACGCGCATGCAACATCGTTCGCGGTCCTCCTTCGGCACACGTTGAGGGGTGGACGTAATGTCCATAAATGCTAATGTTCTTCTTTTGTTCCTGTTGCGATCTAGAGTCAAGCGGGGGAGTTTTTCCTTTCCACGGCAGGCTCGAGCCTCACGTGTGGAAGTGCAAATCGAATCAGGGCCCTAGCTTCCCAACTCGATGAAGACCATCATCAAATATTTTTGTGTGAGATCTAGTTATGCCAGCAGTGGAGAGACGTGAGACGAGTGTGCCTCACACCATGGCCAGAACCCTAGGGACCAATTTGTTGTTGATGCTAGATGTCGATGAGTGCCAACCCACAAACCTGCGCTTCAGTTCCGCGGGCGTTTCACGCACCAAGACCTCCAATGTGGGCTTCACAATACCCTTGCGAGCTGAGAACTTCGCTTTCTTCTTGAATTGGAATGAAACTTCCCAAATAAGTTGAACACCTAGAGTGATTTTCAAGAATGCATCGAGCTGCCACTAACGGCGAAGCAAGGCTTCACGGCTTTTCAATCCTCATATACGGGGTACGGCTTTTCCTGCAAAACAGAAACCGAGTGGACGGCATTGCGTACGCGCATCTCGATCATGGTCTGAACGGTTTTAGGTATTTCTTCGAGGTCGACAAAATTGACAGATCCCATTGCTTCCCCCACCAGGTTAGCCGGGAACTTGAAGAGGCGACGCTCCGGTCAGAAGATCCCTCATCGTATCGAACTCGACCGGAGTATCGATATCGAGAAGCGCAATGTCGCCGAGTTCCACATCGAACACGGACAGGCGGCTTTCTGCTAAGAAAAGCTTTGCACCATTGTCTCCACGCAGTTTGAGCAATGAACAAAAATCACGACGGGGAAAAATAACCGGATTCTTTGGAGCGCCCTGGGAGGTGGCTCGAATAATTGCCTGGCATCCCTGTTCAGCGAAACGTCCAATAAGACGATCCAGGTGGGATGACGTCATTGCTGGCATGTCGGCCAGCATGATCATGATCCCGTCCGGCTCTTCGCGCATCGCCTGGTCAACGCCGGCGACGATGGAACTCGCCATCCCCTCTGAAAAAGCATGATTGCGCACGACAAACACATCAAGGTTGCGGAGCGCCTCCTCCACCTCGTGGTGTCGGCATCCTGTCACTACAAAGACAGTTTTCGCTCGACAGGCCAGCGCATTCGAGGCGGACCATCTGATAACCGGAATGCCGTCAATCTTTTCAAGCAGCTTGTGACGTGTCGACCCCATCCGCGTGGATTTCCCGGCTGCGAGGAGCACAATAGCTACATCTGGATCCATTTCCACCCCCGCGGCTTTCAACCGAATTGCTCAAGCCTTGAGGCTGAAACATCGGCTATGACAGAAATCGCAAGCGATGCGATGTCGCGGGTCGGGCCAAAGAGGCCGATCGGCGCTTTGATGCGGTTGATGTCCTCAAATCCATATCCAGCCTCTGTGAGCTTTTTAACGCGTCTGTGATGAGTACGACTGCTGCCGAGAGCCCCTATGTAGAATGCAGGTGACCTGAGAGCTTGCATCAGCATATCTCTTTCTGCATCAATATCGTGGTGCAGCAATACCACTGCCGTATGCCTGTCTATTACTGCTTGGAGCGCAAGCGCCTGCGGCGTAGAGGAATCGTCTACGACGTCGTATCCCGACACGAGCGCCAAACGCTTAACGGCCTCCTTTTCGCCCATCTGGCCGCACAGTACGATCCGTGTTTTAGGTCGATAGGAGACGGTGAATTCCTCACTCGACCATTTCGGGCGGGAAACCTTCCCCGTGATCGAGAGGCTTTGTCTGCACATGGAAAATTGCAAACCGACCGGCCTTCTGTCTGAAAGACAACGAGCGACGTACTCAAGCGGCCCGATATCACGAAGACAATGGATGGCAACTGAAATTCCGCCGCCACAGGGCAACCGGATATCGAAGTAGCGCGACCCCTCTCCGAATTTTACAACCCGGTCTCGGCCTTCCGCCATCGCCAGAAGGGCCTCGGCTGCAACGGCTGCCTCTACACATCCTCCTGACACATAGCCGCAATAACGCCCATCCTCGGCCACAACTACATGCGAACCGAGAGAGCGTGCCGCTCCGCCGCGGATATCGACAAGGGTCGCCAATGCAACCTGCCCTACACGATAAGCATCGATTGCAAACCTGATCAGATCGAGCGGGTCGTCCGCCATGTGGACACGAACGGGACGTTTTTCAGAAACATGAACCACTCGGAACCTCTCTGTCCTTGTGCCGATCGCAGATATCAGCGATCGACAGTGGGCGTTCACGCAACCTTCGGAAGTTTCCCGACAAGCTTATCGAGGGTGATCGGATAATCCCTGACGCGGATGCCCGTGGCGTTATAAATCGCATTTGCAATCGCTGCGGACACACCGCACAGACCGAGTTCGCCCACTCCTTTTGCCTTCATTGGCGAAGACATCGGATCGGTCTCATCCATGAAGACAACATCCTGATGGGGAATGTCGGCATGGACTGGTATCTCGTACCCGGCCAGGTCGTGATTGACGAAAAAGCCGAGGCGTTTGTCGACCACGAGCTCTTCGCTCAATGCTGCCCCAGCCCCCATCGTCATCGCACCAATCACCTGACTTCGAGCGGTCATTGGATTGAGTATTCGTCCAGCGGCACAGACCGCCAGCATACGCCTTATTCTCGTTTCGCCGGTTGCAACATCGACGCCGACCTCGACAAAATGCGCACCAAATGTCGATTGCTGATGGGTCTTCGTCAGATCGCCCCATTCAATTGTATCCTCAACCGCAACGCCCTCTTCGCCTGCAGCCTCCTCAAGTGAAACAGATCTGTTACCCGAGCGGACTTTTCCGTTCTCGAAAACGACGTCTGGACCGTTGAAGCCGAGTTTTTGCGCAACGGTCTCCCGTAACTTCACGCATGCCGCATAAACGCCTGAAGTGGCAGAATTTGCACCGAACTGCCCGCCAGAACCTGCAGAGACGGGAAAACCGGAATCGCCGAGCTTCACAACGACCTTGTCGATCTCCGTGCCCATCATTTCCGCTGCAGTTTGGGCAATGATCGTGTAACTCCCTGTGCCGATGTCGGTCATGTCGGTTTCGACAGTTACAACGCCCTTATTGTTCAGCCTGACGCGCGCACCTGAGGGAACGACGAGGTTGTTGCGAAACGCTGCCGCGACGCCCATTCCGATCAATTGCTCACCGTGCCGACGTTGACCGGTTTTTCCCCTTTCGTTCCACCCAAAGAGGTCTGCGCCGCGGCGAAGACATCCAATAAGATCTCGATGCGAAAACGGGCGTTCAGGCTTTTCCGGATCAACCTGGGTATCATTGATGATGCGGAATTCGACCGGGTCCATGTCCAGCTTGTCCGCGACCTCGTCAATGGCAATCTCCAGAGCCATCAGGCCCGGGGTTTCACCCGGGGCTCGCATTGCATTTCCCTCCGGCAAATCAAGCGTCGCAAGCTTCATGGCCGTCATCCGGTTATCGCCGGCATAAAGCAGTCGCGTCTGATTGACTGCCGTCTCAGGGTTCCCGCCCTCAAGATCCCCGGACCAGCTTTCATGCGCAATCGCATTGATCTTACCGTCGTGACCGGCACCGATGCGGATTCGCTGGATAGTCGCCGGACGGTGCGTGGTATTGTTAGCGATGATCGGACGGGGTAAGGCGACCTTGACCCGCTGTCCACTTGCTTTGGCGCCCAAAGCCGCCAGCACGGCGTCAGACCGCAAGAACAGCTTTCCGCCAAACCCGCCACCAACGAAGGGGGACATCAAGTCGATATTCTCCTTATCGATCCCCAGGGTTGTGGCGAGATCCGAGCGCCACCAGTCGATCATCTGACTTGACGTCCAAAGCTTCAGACGATCACCGTCCCATTGAGCAATGGAGGCGTGCGGTTCCATCATTGCGTGTGACTGGTCAGGCGTGACGTACGTCTCATCGAGTACGACGGGTGAAGCGCGATAAGCAGCCAGGAAATCCCCCGTCGATGTCTCGGGTTCCTGAGAAGGATCTGGTGTTACAGCCGCTTCTTTTGCCTGATGAAGATCAAATTCGCCAGCCGTTTGATGGTACTCGACCTTGACGAGGCCGGCGGCAGCCCTTGCCTGCTCGAATGAAGAGGCCACCACCAACGCAATTGCCTGGTGGTAATGCTGTATACGGTTTCCTCCGAACAGGCTCGCCGTGTTGTATTCACCCTTTTCGAGTTCGCCAACATCCAGGGATGTCACCACAGCGATAACGCCGTCCGCACCACGAGCTGCCGACGTATCGATCGACACGATGGTGCCTTTCGCTATCGATGAACAGACCGGATACCCGTATGCGCACGGTTTTTCCTCATCGCTCCATTCGAAGGCATACGTCGCCTTGCCCGTGACCTTGAGGAGACCGTCGATACGTGGATGTGCCTTTCCAACAACGCGCAACTGGTCGATGGGGTTGATGCCGGATGGTCGGTCGAATTTCATGATCTGTTCCCCGCTTCGGCGACGACAGCGCCAAGTGTCCGTTCAACAAGCGCGATCTTGAAGGCGTTTTGTTCGCTTGGCTTCGCCTCGGCGAGGAGGCGAGACGTCGCAGCAGACGCACCGTCCGGTAGCACGGTATCGGCATCAGCGACGCGCCAGGGTTTGTGGGCTACACCGCCAACGGTGAAACGGCCGGTACCATCTTCGAAGATTACCGCACCAATCGAGATGAGTGCGAAAGCATAAGATGCCCGGTCCCTGACCTTTCTGTATATCTGCCTGCCGCCAATCGGCGCCGGGAGTGTGATGGCCAGCACCAGTTCTCCATCATCGAGGACTGTGTCTCTTTCAGGTGTGTTGCCGGGAAGGCGATGAAAGTCAGAAATGGAGATCGAGCGACGAGTGCCATCCAATCTGACCGTTTCGACAATGGCATCAAGAGTACGTAGCGCAATCGCCATGTCGCTCGGATGGGTGGCAATACAGTCCTTGGAGTGTCCGATGATGGCATGCTGACGCGTAAATCCTCCGATAGCAGAGCAGCCGCTTCCCGGCTGACGCTTGTTGCACGGCTGGTTTGTATCGTAAAAATATGGGCAGCGCGTTCGCTGCAGGAGGTTGCCTGCGGTCGTTGCCTTGTTTCTCAACTGGCCTGATGCACCTGCCACCAGCGCTCTCGTGAGAAGCCCGTAATCCCGCCGCACCACCTCATGCGCTGCCAGGTCACTGTTTCTGACCAGAGCGCCGATGCGTAAGCCGCCTTCCTCTGTTTGCTCGATCTTGTCCAGTCCGAGCCCGTTCACGTCAACAAGATGTAATGGATGCTCGATTTCGAGTTTCATCAGATCAAGCAGGTTCGTACCACCTGCGATGAACATCGCATCGGGGTTCACTGCGACAGCCTTGCATGCGTCTGTGATCGAGTTCGGGCGTTCGTAGCTGAAAGGTCTCATCCCTCCACACCTCCGACTTCGCAGATCGCATCGATAATGTTGGAGTAAGCTCCGCATCGACAGAGGTTGCCGCTCATGCGTTCACGTAGCTCAGCGCGGTTTGCAACAACCGGTGATGTCAGGTTGCGTGTTACATGACTTGGAATGTTTTCACTTATCTCCTGGAGAACCGCGACTGAGGAGCAGATTTGTCCGGGGGTGCAATAACCGCACTGAAAGCCGTCATGAGCTACGAAAGCCTGCTGCATTGCATGTGGATTTTGAGGGGTGCCAAGGCCCTCGATCGTCGTGATCTCCTGACCTTGATGCATGACGGCAAGCGTGAGGCAGGCGTTTATTCTGCGGCCATCAACGATCACGGTGCACGCTCCGCACTGTCCGTGATCGCATCCTTTTTTGGTGCCCGTCAGATGTAAATGCTCCCGCAGGGCGTCAAGCAACGTTACGCGATTGTCCAGTTGCAAATTGTGGGAGACGCCATTGACGCGAAAGACGATTTTGCTCCGAAATTGTGTTGAGGGCGTAGACATGTCCGACTTCGAACGGTCATGGTCGCGAGCATTCGCTGTCGCCTCGGGAACATAATTTCGACAGTTGACCATTTGCGCGTTGGACTGCATCGTCAGGCTCCGCTTTACTGGTTTGACAGAACGACCGATCGGCCTGTGGCCCTAACGCTTCAGCTTCACGATTGGTTACAAACTAATTGTAGGCAGTGGATGGATTGTTGAGCCATGGACACCGAAGCAGTACGACCATCGGGCAATTTTTTGCCAGCACGTGTCAGCAACTGCCAACGAAGTCGGGCCGTATTGATGTCATGCGTCAGAAGTTGAAACGCGTCATTGCAACGCATCTGTCGTCTCGCGTCGTGAGGACGCGTCAGATCCCAAACATATCTCCGACATGTCAGCTTCGATGCGGCACGTAACGCCGCCAACAGGGTAAAGGATTTCGGCTTGTCCTCGCAACTCCGCCGATAAAAGCCGCTCGACAAGCGTTAACCCAAAGCCTCTGCGTGTCGACACGGTGACGGCAAGGCCTCCGCTCTCCGTCCAGGAAACGAATGTGATGGCTGTCGGTGAACGGAACGAGATAAACGAACGAACCGTATAAGGTTGCCAAGTAAGGTTGGAGTTTTTCCATTACTCGCTGGGTTCTTCACCCTAAGGCCCGCTTAAGACGCCTGCCGGTCGCGCGTCAGGTGCCTGGCAATGCCAGAACGACCGTGAAACCTTTCTCCGGTTTACGAAACCCGAGCTCTCCACCAAGTTTTTTCATCGCCATATCGACGATCGCGAGGCCCAGACCGCTGCCATCGCCTGTGGCCGACTGTCCGCGTTTGAAGCGTTCCCTTACCTCGTCCTGGTCATCAGGATGAATTCCAAGGCCCTGGTCAGTCACCTCGATTTCAAAACGGGATTCGGTTTGCTGGACAACGATAGAAACGCTCGAACCCTCTGGTGAATATTGCACGGCATTTTCGACAACGTTACGGAGCGCCAGCTGCAAGAGGTTGACGTTGCGAACAGAAAACAGCTCGTCAGTCTCGCAGGATGTCTGCATGGAAACGGAACGACGGCGGCCCAGACCGTCGAGATCCGACGTAATGCCGTCAACAATTCTGTCAAGTCGCGCCTTTTCTTGGTGGCCACCACCATCCACGGAATCAACTGACGCCAGATCGATAAGCTGGCGGACAAGGCGAGCAGTCCGGTCCACGCTTGTTGAAATCTGCGCGAGGGCTTTGTCCCTGATTTCCTGCTCATGACTTCGCAGGGCGACCTGCGCCTGCGTCTTCAGGCCAGCCAGCGGCGTTTTCAGCTCATGCGCTGCATAGGCGATGAATGTCTTTTCACGCTCGCGGGCGCCAGCCACCTTCAAAAGAAGCGCATTGAGAGAATTAAGCAACGGCTTGATTTCGACCGGCGCGTCCTTCTCTTCGATTGCATACAATTCCTCTGCAGACCTCTGGCCGAGCAAGGCGGCGATCCTGTTAAGTGGGCCTAATCCCTTACCCACGCTTAGCCAGATGATAACGGCCAAAGCCGGCAAGATCGCCACAGCGGGAGCGAGTTGTCCCTTGACGACGTCGGCAACAAGCGTTTCCCGAATTTCCATACTGTCGCCAACAAGGATACGGACATTCAGCTTAGGATTGAAGACTGCAAAGACACGCCAGCGGACGCCGTCGACCACGGTTTCGGTAAAGCCGTCATTGGTGTCTGTCAGAGATTGCTGTGGAGCGCTGTCCGAGCGGCTGATCAGCTTGCCCTCAAGCGACCAGATCTGACAGGAGAGCTGCCGTCGGTACTCACCCTGCATGTCGAGCGTCATGTCCACCCCACTAGCCTGGTTTTGCTCAACGGTTGAGGCAACATTGATATGATGATCGGTAATAAGAGAACTGACCATGCGCGCGGCTTCCGTTAGCCGCGCATCGAGAACCCTTTCCACTTGATGCTGGACACTGAAGTAGGTCCAGAGGACCGCAAACAGCCAGACTGCACCAGTTGCCGCAAGGAGTATTGCAAACAGTCGCACCCGTATCGAGCGCATCAGGCCATTCCCAATCTATAGCCGACACCGCGCACAGTCTCGATCGCTGCTGTACCGAGCTTGGCGCGAAGTTTATGGATGTGAACCTCTATGGTGTTGCTTTCTACGTCTTCCTGCCACCCATAAAGGCGTTCTTCGAGCGCGTGTTTCGAATGGATTGTCTGCGGGCTGTCCATGAGGGCGTGAAGAATGGAGAATTCGCGTCGTGTGAGTGATATTTCCTCTTCACCACGAAGCAACTGCATCGAGGCTGGATAAAGTGTCAGACCGCGCAGACTGATCTGCGCTGTCGCACGCCCTGCCGATCGACGAGTAATTGCTCTAAGTCGCGCCGCGACCTCATCCAAGTCAAACGGTTTGCCGAGATAGTCATCGGCACCGGCATCGAGACCGTCAATCCGGTCCCCCACCGTATCCCTAGCGGTCAGCAGCAAGACTGGGATCTGGCTTCCAGAGCGGCGTATATCGCTCAGGATTGTCAACCCGGACCCATCTGGCAACATAACATCGAGCACGACCGCGTCAAAACGGTCCGTCTTCAGCGCCTCGGAAGCATCGGCCGCGTTTGTGACGCCATCGGCGACATAGCCACCCAGTTTCAGCCCTTCCCGCAGACCATCGAGCAGGATCGGATCATCTTCGACAATGAGTATTCGCAACGGAACCTCCGGCAGCAGCACGTTCATCGCCTTGTGTGTTCGCCACCTTAAGGCTGCCTTAAGCTGGCGGCGAGATCAGGCTTGATGACGTTTATACGAAAGGAAGCCTGAATGCGCGTCTTGGCGTTCACAATTGCGATGTTGGCGGTTGTCAAGCTTGCTCTGCCCGCCGCAACGATGGAATCGCCCCTCGACATGGATCGGGCTTTTCAGGTGAAGGCCGAACGTGCCGAGAACGGTGGCGCCATTCTCAGTTGGACCATAGCGGATGGCTATTATCTCTATCGCGACTATCTCGGAGTAGAAGATCAGGCTGGCAACAAGCTGCAGATCACGACACCACCTGGCAAGGTGAAGGACGACCCGAATTTCGGCTCGACCGAGATCTATTACTCTACCGCCAAAGCTAAGATCACGGACGCACCTGACATATTCCGCGTTACCTATCAGGGGTGACAGGATGAGGGGCTCTGTTATCCGCCGACGACGAAGGCCGTTCACATGGCGACCTTGACAGTTTCCGGTGAAAACCTGTTCTCGAAAACCGAGTTCACCCCCATTGATCGGGCTTCGTCGGATTTGTCCACGATCACACGGCCGGGAGCTTTCCTGATGGCGAATGATCATGACAGAACATCCGTCGACGCGATGATGGATGATGGCGGTCTGGTTCTGCTTCTCTCCGGTTTTCTCGGATTCGGTCTGCTTCTCGCCTTCACGCCCTGCGTCTTTCCAATGTACCCTATCGTTGCAGCCATGCTTTCACGGGAAGGAGAACGGTTGACGGCCCAACGCGGCCTCACACTTTCACTGTCGTATATCCTGGCGCTTGCATCCGCGTTTGGCCTGTTAGGCGTTGTCGCGGCATGGTCAGGGCAGAACCTGCAGATCGCCCTGCAGTCGACTTACGCGACTGGTACCATTGCCATCTTGTTCGTCGTTCTTGCCCTTTCGAATTTCGGTCTCTTTCATATTCAATTGCCGGCAGCAGTTTCAGCCAGATTTGCAAGAACCGGCAATAGTGCTGGCACCATCCCGGGGGCGATGGTTCTTGGTTTCTGCTCGGCCATGCTTATTGGTCCTTGCGTAACAGCACCGCTTGCCGGTGCCCTCAGTGATGTCAGGCTAGTGCTGAAAGACTGGCCGATCTTTGGTGGCGCTTCGATCTTAGCCGCGCAAGCGGTGCTCGAGGCCGCCCAGATTGGTAAGTACGAAATCGCCATGGAAGCCCTTATGAAGACAAAAGGCCGTCTATCAGAGGAGGATGTCGAAAAAGCTCTGAGCGGAGCCGGATTGACGATGCCGGAGATTGCTGCCGCGATAAACAGCAATAATAGCAAGATCTCCGGGCTGCTTGACCGGAATTACGGCCAAGCACTTAGCTTCAACTTCGTCGGTACGCCGTCATTCGTCATAGGCAAGACTATCTATCCAGGCGTGCTCGACGAAAAGGGATTGAAGGATGCCATCAAGCGCGCCAGGACCTGAAGTCCCGATCCTCCCACACGCCCCTCTGTTTCACCTGTAGAGCCTAATAAAAGCCGAGGAAGCAACTCCAATGTCCTTTAAAACTCCTCCCCGTCATCTGCCGCTTGCAGCCCTTCTCCTGAGCACGGTGTTTCCAGGCGGCTCAGGCGCTCAAGGGGCCGATACCGCCGCGCAGGATCTCCCTCAAATCCTCCGCTCGATTGAGAACCAGGGCATCAAGATCCTCGGAGAAATGAAAGTCCCCGGAGGGCTAAGAGCATTTGCGGCAAAAGCCGGTGCACAGCCCTTGGCAATCTACCTCACCCCGGACAATGAGCATGTTGTCTTCGGAACTCTTGTCGATGCCAATGGTCAGGACATGGCCACGGCTCAGTTAAAAGAAATCGTTGAGAAGCCAATTCTCGAAGCCGGTTGGAACGAGCTCCAGAATGCAACATGGGTTGCCGACGGCAAGGACGACGCCATACACGTCGTATACACCTTCACAGACCCTAACTGCCCATATTGCAACAAGTTCTGGCAGGCCGCGCGGCCCTGGGTGGAAAGCGGCAAAGTGCAGTTGAGGCACATCATGGTTGGTGTCATCAGGCCGGACTCCGCTGCTAAGGCAGCAGCAATTCTGGAGGCCGACACACCAACAATGGCACTGACCGAAAACGAGTTGAAGCACAAGCATGTGGGATCGCGCCTTTGTCGTCAGTCAATGCCGAGACTACGGCAAAGCTGGAAAGTAATGCCAACCTCATGACGGAGCTTGGGTTTGGTGGAACACCAGCAATTGTCTTCAAGAAGCCGGATGGTTCAATTGGGACAGTCTCTGGGATGCCTCAGGGCCCTGCACTCGAAATGATCCTAGGCCCAAGATAGGAGCGCTAACATCTCCTGTGTTCCATTCAAGATTTGCGCGCGCGCTTCAAGACAGACTTACTATTTGACGTTTAACGAACTGCGCCTCGAAGGCCAGATGTTGCAGAGTTTATGGAACTCTCCAAAGCAATCGGTCTAGACCCTGTGGATTTTGTTCGAGAGGTAGCGAGAGCAAAACCCTGACTTCGGCGACGTCCGCCGATGGTCTCACCGACCTTTGAGGTTCTGCGCTCGTCGGAGGTGATCCAAGTCCTGAGGTTGTTCGGGTGTTTGCCGCGCATTATCTCCACCTTCGTCTACCGAAAGGCGATGTACGGTAGGTCAGATGTCGTCCCGCGAATACGGATCGTCCGCAAACTCTGAGGTCAGTAGGTCGTAGGAGCGGACCCGGCGAGACGATACATCAAGTCGTCGCGCATACTGCTCTACTTGCTTGGACGTCTTCTCGGCCGCAAATACATCCCCGCGTTCGCCCTCATTTTGTTGACGTCGATTTTCTTCGGGAGTTGCCGGGGTTGAACCATGGCTCGTTGTCTTGATCTTCTGACTTAAGCCTTTCTCGTCCCATCCTTCTGTCCGCCAGACATGCATTCTCTCCTCAAGATCGACAGTTCCTTCGTCATCCAATATCGCATGTGCTAAATCGTAATTGTCATTGCCTACCTCGACGGAAACGAAATAGCCCCCGCGTCTCAAGCCTTCGGTATAAATCGCCCGATCCTCGTCTGATAACCAATCTTCCAGTTTTCCCCACAGGCCCTGTCTATCTGGGGTGCGTTCCGCATCGTCAGCATCAAATCCTGGAATGAGCCGAACTTCCGAAACCTCGACATTCTTCAAGCGATGAAATGCTTTCTCTGCATCTGAGCGGCTGTCGAATAAGGCCGTGAGCTTGGTTTTCGAGCAGGTGCTGTTTGCGCTGCCTACGCCCGTGTTGGATACTCTCGTCATGAGATTTTCCTCCAGTTTCATACCGGCATGAACCCCTCGTAAGAGCTTCTGTTCCCAACTCACTGGACTTTCGAGATCGTGCCAAAACAGGCAATTTCCATTACACGATCGACGAAGCGCTTGGGCGCATATGCTGCCGTGCGCTAAGAAAGGACCCATCCGTTTGCTGGAGAGACGCTTGAAGAGTTTCTTTTGGGCAACCCCGTTCCGTGCGAGTCACCTCTTCGTGCACGTGACTACCGGAACTCGGCTAGCGGCATTGCATCGATTAATGAAAGCGGCAGGAGCTACGGTCGTTGGTGACACGTGCGCCTCCGCTAATCCCGGATCGTAATTCGCCGGTCAGGCTCGAGCGCGGACTGCGCCGAAGTCAGGGTTTTGCTCTCGCTATCTCTCGAACGACATCCACAGGATCTAGGCCGATTGCTTTGGAGAGTTCTATAAACTCCGCAACATCTATCCTTCGTTCGGCTGTTTCGATCTTCGAGATGACCGTTTGACGCTGGCCAATACGTTGTCCGATATCGGCCTGTGTGAGGCCAGCATCCTTTCTCGCGGCAATTAGCTGCGCGATAATCCGCCGATAAATCTCTGGTGCGAAAGAGGACAAGTTAGGCGCCTATCAAAAAGAAAGATGCCATCCCCATTAAAACCTATTTTCGGATACCCCAAAATCGGTTATACTGCAGCCGACAGTTTGAAACGGGAGTACCAATGTTCTCTTGGAAGATCGACTTTTATGACCTCGACCAGCAATTCGGCTTATCAGACCTAAGGGATAATGATGTGACCTGCCGAGTAATCACCATCATTCGGGCGGATGAGTATTGAGCATGGCGACATCAATTGCGAGATGTCACCCAGCCTTCGGCTTTCGCCCTGCCCTTAAAGGCTTGGGTGGTGCTGACTTATCGTCAACAGCCGCAAAAAGTTCGGCTACATGCACGCTGAGTGTAAGGGATATAGCGTCTAACGTCGAAATAGTGACGTTTTCCACACCTCGTTCGACCCGCCCCAAATATGACCGGTCGGTGCCAGCTTTTAGCGCTAGCCGCTCTTGTGAGAGTCCTTTGTCGACGCGGAGGCGCCGTAAGTTCCATCCGATTGTTGCGAACATCCATAACCACCGGTGTTCCGAGTTACCGGCCGCGTTTGCGACCCGCTTTCAGCGGTTCCGGAGGTGCAGCCTCAACAGGCACTTCGAAGAAAACAGAAATATCGATAGCGAGCGCTTCGGCGAGGCGAGCGAGAAGATCAACAGAGGCGTTGAACTCGCCTCTTTCAATGCCGCTTATCGTCGTTCGATCAACGCCAGCGTCCACAGCAAGGTTCTCTTGCGTAACGCCTTTGGAAGCCCTGACCTTCCTGAGATTCCATCCGATGCGTGCACGATGTTCCATCGCGGCATGGCGACCATCTTGCCAAGTATTAATCCATCGAATATATACCACATATTTCGCATAAACGGGTGCGGTTGCCGAATTGGCATCCATTTGGGGGTGTTATGAAATTCGCAGTTGGAATTTTTGGACTCTTCCTCGGATCATTGGTGTTGCCGCAATCCTATGCAGTCACCGCGGGAAGCGGCCTCCCGGAAGACCAGGCAACCGGTAGCGCCGGGGCTGGTGGCATGGCTCAGCCACAAACGAAAGACAGTAACGAATCCAATTGCGCTGTACGCTTTTCGGCAATCCTTGCTCATATGGAAAAGCGGTTTGAGGAAAGTCCAGAGGGCAGCGTGTCTGACCTGCAGCCATTCTACCGCGATCATTTGCCCTTTGCCTGCAGCCCGGAGACGTTCGAGAACATGGCGAGGGGATCGACGTACTTCAAGAAATTTTATGCGTTAAGCAGTTCCGATCAAGGTGCGCGTACCTACGTCGTCGTTTTTGAGCACCCTCAAGGGGCCAAATCCCATTTCACCTGGGCTGAAAAAGGCAACAAGCTTTTCACGGGCATGTACTACCCGAAAGAGGATGCCCATGTGCGTCTCGATTTTGATCGCGGTATCGTCGATGGGCAGTGGGGACGGCGCGACAAGTAGAATTTCTTGGCCTCAATCAATCACACATGATGGAAGGGTAATAGCATGGCGCAGGAAACCTTGCCGCAGGAAGACGCTCCAAAACAGGGGCCGTCGAAAGAGCGCATTTTCGTAACCTATTCAAACGCGACAGCATCCCCCAGATCCGAACAGTTGTTTGGAGAAAAACTCATCCTTGGTCACCACAAGGCGATCAACTACATCGATAAAACCGGTCAGCGTTTTGTCATCGAAGGTGTTCCAGAACATCGCAGCAGTCAATCCTTCGGCAAGGCTTTGCGGTTTCTGAATGAGGAATTGCTGTCGACTGGCAGAAACAGAAGCGATTCCGAATTCGGGCGATTACAAATGCAAGCTCCGGACGCAATTCTTCCGGAAAATGTTGGCAACCTCGACACTGATCCCTACGCCGGCCTCCCAGAAGAAACCATCGCCATTGGCGAGGATTTGAGCCAGACCTTTAAGGGGATGCGAGATGCAATGGCAAAACATCTCGAGAAAAACTACGAATATCGCCCTCTGACCCAGAACAGCAACAGCATCGTTGATGAGGTGATAAAGGACGCGGGGCTTCCTCCCCTCAAGCAGGTGGATGACACCGGTGTCTCGCGTAGTGCACCAGGCTCTCACAACGGGCTGCATAATCCTGGAGCTACACCTTCTCCGGAAAATTCCGACCAATGGGTTTCGTTAGGTCAAACTGCCCGGCGGATCGCCGAAACCATCGGCGATGCATTCAACGAGATGGTGGGCATAAAGCCGGCTCATGCTCCGAGCTTTAAAGAAATCGTCTCGGCTCAAGGTGGCACGATCACTGTCGAATACGCGGATGGAACTCGAAAGGCGTTCACTTTTGTGCCGGACGGAAGCAGACAAGATAAGTTAGTTTACGAGGATTCACAACGACGCCGAATTTCCGAAGTTAACTTCCTTGCAGATAAATCGCGCACAACTTCGACATTCAATCTGCAGGGCGAGGTGGTGCGAGAGCAGCGCCACGACGCCTCAGGAAATATCACATTCGATTCTAAGGCTGACCGCCAGAAGCAGGAAGCCCCGCTCGCACAAGCTGAGGCAGAGGTAAAACAGACTGAGGCGGCAGTTGGAGACGCCAAGAGAGGCCAAGAGTGGGCAGAGCAGCAGCGGAACGCGGAAGTGTCTAATCAAGGCGATGCATCCCAGCGATTGTCATCGACGGCTGCAAACTTCGATACAAAGACGCAGGATACTCAAGGGCCGAACCTCCTCCATGTGGTAGGGTCGCTTTTGGATGGTGTCGGGTCATTGACGGGCGGGATTTTGGGTGGCTTGGGCTCCCTACTCGGTGGCACCCCTGCTCAGGAGAAGGTGACAAAAAAACAGCAGGAGGCGGAGGAGCGTCGCCTACAGGCGCAGGCGGACCAGGCAAAAAGAGACGCAGACCAAGAAGCGCTTTTGAAGAAGCTCCAAGATGTTGCTTTCGAGGTAATGTACAACCAGGGCACCTTCAACGACATGGTGGCCAGTGAGACGATCTTCGCTGATGAGGATAAGCCGGCGGAAAAAGGTGATGCCGAACAGCCAGTGCCCGGACAGCCCGGTCGCGGTCGACCAAAGGTGGGTATACCCCCAGGAACGCTGGGCTCTGATCGCGGCGGTTTCATGGATAAACAAGGTCCGTTAATTGGACTGGAAAAGAAGACTGACCACAAAGCAGAGATACCAGCCACTCAGCCAAACAATCAATGCTCTGGCGTGCCAGGCGCAGCATCGCTCGCTGATGGATCTACGCTTCTCTCACCCATTTGCATAGACGCGGAACCACCTGAAGACGACGTGCCAGGCGTGCCGTATGTTGATAACGACGCACCAGACAAACAAGCGGACACCAAGGCGGAGACGGACCGTCTTAAGGCTGAGCGGGCCGCTCAAGAGGCCGCCGCAAAGGCGGCTGCCGAAGCGGCACAACAGGCCGCCGACGAACAGCGCCGGCGTGCTGACGAGGCAAGGCGGCAACGCGAACAGAACCTGCGCGACGCACAGGAGCGTCAGCGGCAAATGCAGGAGCAGTCCCGGCGTGAGGCTGAGGAGCGCAGGCGCCAGGCTGCGGCTGATCAGGCGCGCAGACAGGCTGAAGCCGACCGCCTGCAGCGGGAGATGGCCTCAATCCGGATCCCTGGTTCGGGGGGTGGCCGGCGCCCCGCTCCCGGTGCGCCCACTCCAGCGCATCGGCCTTCGCTGCCGCCCAGCCGTACGTGGTTCGGCGTGCCCGTTGTGCTCGACCTCAACAACGACAACGGCCTCGATATTCGTCCGCTTGCAGATGATGCAAAATCGATCGCATCAGTACGGGATCACCATCCCGGCGGTGGTACCGAGGCTGCCGAAGCTGCCAGCATCGGTCCGGCATTTGACTGGAACGGTGATGGCACTCAGGATCCGACAGCCTGGGTTGGACCTGACGACGGCCTCCTTGCCATTGATCTCGCCGCAGATGGTACTGCCGGACCTGACAAGCAAATCAATCAGGCTCCCGAGATTGCGTTTGCGCTTTGGAAAACCGAGGATGAACGTCAGGCAGAACTGAAGGCTCTGGGAATCGACGACACGGGACGTCCTGTCACGGATCTTGAGGGCCTGCGTTTTGCCTTCGACACCAACAAAGACAACGTGCTCGATAACCGCGATGCTCGCTGGAGCGAATTCCGGATCTGGCAGGACGCGAACCAGAATGGTGTGGCTGAGGACAGTGAACTCCAAACATTGGATGATCTCGGGATCAAGCTCATCAATCTCATCCCGTCCCCGGATGGCTCGAAGGTATTTGCCGATGGGTCGGCGATCACCGGCACCGGCACGGCGCAAAAGACCGATGGATCGTCCCTACTGATTGGAGACGTCACGCTGGCATACCGGCCATCGGCGTTCGGGTAGAGAAAACCAAAACTCCAGTCGAGGGTGGCCCGGGTGTGGCCGCCCTCCTCTACGCTTCTCCCTTTTTTATCAGACGCAAGCCTCGGAATGGCGACTACGTGTGCCCTGTTTCGTGCTGTTTAGGTGATCGTAAAACAGATGGATGCAATACTGAGTGCAGACCAGGCCGGGGCGGCGGATAACAAAAAACAGGGTGCCAGTGAAGCGGTCGATAGCGGCCTCAACGCACTCTGTGCTATCGCCGCACACTATCGGATTTCTGCACAGCCACGCATGATCTCGAGAGAATTGGCGCTTCGAGTTCATTCATCGTTGGATGACCTGCATCGCGCGGCAAAATCCATTGGTCTCAAATCACGCACCGTCAAGATCAATGGTGTGAAGCGTTTGGAAAGACTCCCCCTTCCCGCCATGGTGTGTTTTCCGTGCGGAAAGTTCGCGGTGCTTGGCAATGTCACAAAGGCCGGAATATGCCGCGTTGCCGACCCTGTAGAGTTGAGTGCAACGGAAATTCCTGCCGAAAAGTTGCTCGAGGCAAGCAACGGAACATTCATTCTTGTGCAACGCCGGTTTGCTGGTCCTGGTGCTTCTTCAGCCCCGTTCGGTTTCCGCTGGTTTTTGCCATCTCTGTTCAGATACAGAAAAGCTTTCGGGCACGTGCTGATTGCGTCGCTCTTCGTCCAGCTGTTTGCGCTGGTCACTCCATTGTTTTTTCAAGTGGTGGTCGACAAGGTCCTTGCCCATCGCAGTTACTCCACCCTGATTGTCTTGGTTGTCGGTCTCGCAGCGATCGGCCTGTTTGATGTCGTGCTTCAATATTTGCGAACATATGCGCTTTCACACACGACAAACCGTATCGACGTAGAACTAGGACAGCGACTTTTCCGGCACATGATGAGGCTGCCGCTGAGCTACTTTGAGACACGGGCTGCCGGCCAAACCGTGGCGCGTATTCGCGAACTCGAAACGATCCGCAATTTCCTGACCGGGCAAGGTCTTTTTTCTGGCCTGGATCTTATTTTTACCGTCGTCTTCATCTTCGTCCTTTTCTGTTACTCATCGAAGCTCGCATGGATCGTTGTGGCTTCTATCCCTTTCTACATCGCGATCGGCGTTCTTATCCGGCCATTTCTCAAAGAGCGGATCGACGAGAAATTCGACCGGGGCGCTTATAGTCAGCAGTTGCTGGTCGAAACCGTTGTTGGAATCCAGACCCTCAAGGCATCGGCGGTGGAGCCCGTTGTTTCGTCCCAATGGGAAGAGCGCTTAGCTGCGTACGTACGATCGTCATTCGCGGCAACGATGCTGGCTGCCAAGGGACAGAATGCTATCCAATATGTCAGTAAGGTCACCAGCGCTGCTCTTCTTCTGTTCGGTGCGCAGGCGGTCATTAGCGGAGAGCTCACAGTCGGGGGGCTTGTCGCGTTCAACATGATTGCCAGTCAAGTTTCCCAGCCGATCCTTCGGCTTTCGCAACTCTGGCAGGATTTTCAGCAGGTTCAGA
This sequence comes from Agrobacterium tumefaciens, assembly GCA_025559845.1. Taxonomy (NCBI): domain Bacteria; kingdom Pseudomonadati; phylum Pseudomonadota; class Alphaproteobacteria; order Hyphomicrobiales; family Rhizobiaceae; genus Agrobacterium; species Agrobacterium tumefaciens. The sequence goes on along the minus strand of CP048471.1, from coordinate 373,215 downwards.
TCTCAGTTTCGAGGCTAGCCGATATTCTCAACGCGCCCGAGGAGCCGAGACCCGCTACGCCTGTTATTAAGCCGGCGCCGCGTGGTGCGCTCGAATTCAAAGACGTCAATTTCCGCTATTGCCAGGGCTCGCCAAATATCCTCAGCAACATCAATATCGCGATCCGGCCTGGCGAAGTCATCGGTATCGTCGGACCTTCCGGTTCGGGAAAATCTACCCTCACCAAGCTGATCCAGCGCTTCTATCTTCCTGATAGTGGGCAGGTTTTCCTGGATGGGCAGGATATCGCGCAGTCCGATCCGGCCTGGCTGCGAAGCCACATCGGTGTGGTTCTCCAGGAAAACATGCTGTTCAATCGGACAGTCCATGAGAATATCGCATTCAGTGATCCAACGATGGCGCGTGATGCGGTGATGACAATGGCGCGCATGTCTGGAGCCGACGAGTTCATCAGCAAGCTTCCGCGTGGATATGACACGATGATTGAGGAGCGTGGAGCCAATCTGTCCGGTGGCCAACGCCAGCGTCTTGCCCTTGCCCGTGCTCTCGCAACCAATCCGCCGATCCTGATCCTTGATGAGGCGACCAGTGCGCTAGACTATGAGAGCGAGCGCCTTATCCTTGATAACATGCGTGAGATTGTCAGAGGGCGTACCGTCATTATCATCGCCCACCGCCTTGCCACGGTTCGGTACTGCAATCGCATCATTGGCATGAAAGACGGCTTGATCGTCGAGCAAGGTTCGCATGATCAGTTGCTGGAGAGAGCCAATGGCCTTTACGCCCACCTCTGGAACCTCCAAAGCGGAGGCAATGCAGCATGACGCCAAAAGCGCAGACCAGACGTGGCTTTCGTGGAACGATCAAAACCGGCGCTGGACAGCGGGCAGATATGGAATTCTTGCCAGCAGCTCTCGAAATTCTCGAAAGTCCCGCCTCGCCAGTCAGGCTCGCAATGCTGTGGTTCATATGCCTGCTCGCCACGATGGCTCTGATGTGGGGCTGGTTGGGAAAATTCGATATTGTCGCCACAGCTCAGGGAAAAATCCAGCCGGTCGGTCGTGTCAAAATCATCCAATCTCTTGAGAGCGGCAAAACAAAATCCGTCGCGGCCACGAATGGATCTGATGTAAAGGCCGGCGATATTCTCGTTGAACTTGATGATACCGAGCTTGCGGCCGATGAGCGGGCAAAGACGGGGATGTTGCATGCGTTGCAAGGCGAGATCGTTCGCCGCACAACGGTGTTGGCGAATATCAACAGATATAAAACGCGAGCAAAAGGAGATCGGGCAGCCGCATCGATCACCCCTGCCCTCGTCTTTGCACCAAGCATTCCGACCGCTGTGCGTGAACGCGAGCAAGCTCTTTACAAAGCCGAGATGCGTGCAATCGCAACGTCACTGGATAGTCTGCTAGCGCAACGGGCCCAGCGTAAAGCGGAGTTAGATGGGTCTGTACAGACAACCAAAGCCCAGGTGGCACTCGTTGAAACGCTCAACGAAAGGGTCGTAATGCGCTCGAAACTTGTTCAACAGGCGTCGGGATCCCGAGCTGAGGTGATCGACGCAGTGCAACAGCATCAGGAAGCTCTGTTGGTCTTGATTGAGCGACAGGCACAACACAGAATTTCGTCAGCGGCATTTGATGCATCAGTTGTCGAAGCGAACAAGCTTCTCGACACAGCTGCCGCCGACCATGCGACACGAAAAGTCGACGCCGAGCACCGCGTCGATGAACTGGTGCAAGAGCTCGTAAAAATCAGAAAACGACGAGAACTGCTTTCGATCCGTTCGCCAATTGACGGTACTGTTCAACTATCTTCCGTAACCACGATTGGCCAGGTCATTGCGCCAAACACCGAGTTGATGCGCATCGTTCCCGCCGATGCGCGGCTTGAAATCGAAGCCTTCCTACCGAACAAAGACATTGGATTTGTCAGCGAAGGGCAGTCAGCCATTATCAAGGTGGAGGCCTATCCGTTCACTCGGTTCGGCATTCTCGAAGGTTTCCTGAAGCGCATTTCTACAGATGCAGTTCCAGAGCCGGATGCCCAGCAGATGGAATCAACAATCGCTCAAAATTCGGCTGCAACAATCGTGACTGGCAACGTACCCCGGGTCCAGAACCTCGTGTTCCCCATTACAATTGGGCTGAATGAGACAGCGCTTCTGGTGGAAGGCCAGGACATGCCGATTGCGCCTGGAATGACGGTCACTGTCGAAATCAAGACGGGGCAACGCCGCATCCTTGAGTACCTATTTTCGCCGCTGGCGCAAATATCGTCGGAGGCTATGACCGAGAGGTAGCGACTGACTAGGAACGAAAACAAACCAATTTGAGAACTCCGAACGGCTGAGAGCGCAATGCTAGTTCAACGGATCTGCCAATTCATCATATTCATCATGCTCACAGCTTTGACCCAGATAGGTGGTCTGGCCTATCTGCTATCGGTGTTCGTAGCATCAAAAATGCAGATCCGGCACGGGTTGGTGAAGGGTGCCGTTTTTGTGGTGATCTACTTTGCTGCTACCGCTTCAGCGACTGTGATCGCTCCCGTCTTCGGCCGCGTCCCTATTCCCTGCATGGGACAGAAGAACCATAGCTTTGCCGTCCAATCGGTAATCTATTGTGTTCTAAACCGAAACTACGTGAGGCCGACGATGCTTGACCTCGTTACGACGTTGGCTGATGACGTGGCGGATGCGTTTCCGGGAACGACTACTTTGGTTCTGGATGGCAATTTTCCGTTCCTGGACGGTTTTCCGATGCTGCCACACCTGTCCCATTCCGATGGGCGCAAACTCGATATTGCCTTCTATTACAAAAATGCTGAAGGCCAGTTCATGGATCGCGTCACAAGATCGCCGATTGGTTACTTCGCGTTTGAACAGCCGCCTCAAAATGGAGAGCAACCCTGCCAGGATAGAAATGACATTGTTACGATGCGCTGGAATCTCGATTGGTTGCAGTTTCTGTTTCCGTCTTATCCGCTTGAGGAACGGCGCATGGCATACAGCCTTAATTGGCTCGCAACGAAGGGCGTTGAAAAATTCGGCTTGGAAAAAGTTCTTATTGAGCCGCACCTCAGAAACTCACTTGGGGTGACCAATAACGTAATTCGGTTTCAAGGATGCCGCGCTGCCCGCCATGACGATCATATTCACATCCAGATCAAATGAAACGTGAACGCGATAGCATGACTTGCGCCCAAGATTGGCTCATATTTGTATATATGTATCTATTATCGCTAAGTCATGGAGACCATATTTGATGGCCGCTCGGTTCGCGAAGACATGCATCTTGATCAACTTCATCGTCACCACTTCGATATTGCCATCCCTCGCGCAAGAGGCGCCTCCGCTCGTGCCCACATGCGTTGATGGTGCAATTACACAGGATCTGGTCAAAACCTTGATAGTGAACGAAGCGAACCATCAGGGTGTGGACGTTAAATTGGCTCTTGCGATTGCGCACCATGAATCGGGCTTTGGATCGAAGACGAACTCCTCAGCCGGTGCTCGAGGGATCATGCAGTTGATCCCGGCGACTGCGGAACGCTACAACATAAAGGACATTTGCCATCCGGAAGAAAATATCCGAGGCGGTATCAGCTTCATAAAAGATCTGACTGCCCTTTTCGATGCCAACATCATGTTGATTGCCGCAGCTTATAACGCCGGTGAACAACGGATAATTGATGCGGGAGGGATTCCCGCAATCACTGAGACGGTGAATTACACCGTGCGCGTCACAAACACGTACTACGGTTTCGACAAATCCATTGGAAAACGAAGGACGAGGTCAACGCATCAAGCGGACACAAAATCCAAAAGCACCTTTGCATTCGATGCTGCCCGAGAATCCCCGCCCCCCATCAATAGAAATCAGCATATCCCGTTGAATACCGAATGGCTTGGTGGATCTGTCCTCTATGTGCAGTAAGAGGCTATACGACAAATCCGCCTGCGCCTGCGTGATCGATAGGAACGTACCCACAAGAACCTTCTCGGTGCCGGACAATGCTCGAAGAATGTCTGGTCGCTCTGATTATTTAACATAGTTGGCTTGGATCAATTGCCCAGTCTCTCTCAAATGGGCTTCATTGAGCGCAGATACAGCGTTGGCATGAAACCCATAAATCTTCGAGGACTTACCTCTTATCGGCGATGGCGTGTGACGAATATCGATAACACCGCGAGCGCTTAGCGTGCGCGCCAAATTTGAAACTTGGTTCGGGTGGTTGCCGGTATATTTGGCAATTGAGCTGGCTGTTGGCTTGCCGCATTTTTGCAACTCTGACGCCAGTACCGCGACAAACCCTGCCTGCAGTAAACGGGTGCTACCGGTGTATCCAGGAAAACGTGAACCGATAATCGCACTGAATAGATCACTAAACCGGTCTGGAACGAGCTCATTATAGGGCGGCCTATTTTCCGTGACGACAGTGGAAGAAACAATCACTTTTTCTCCTCCGAGGGCAGGTAATCGCTGGCGAAGAAATTACCTCCTGCTCGAACAGCTTTGGCCGGAACAAGACGTCGCGCGCCTACTGTTTTATTGCCACCACATGGGAGGGGCACACCCACCTTCTTGTCGTACACCGGGACCATGTGGAGAATTTTCCCCCTGTCGATTAGTGGCCTTCAATAGTCATTTCCCCGGCAACCGACCCGCCGGCTTAAGTTTTAGACCGGAGTCGTATTGTAGCATCTAGCTACATACAATTCGGCACACACTTGCGGCGACACCACCAGACAAGCAGATCGCGCCAAACATACGCCACTACGTGCCAATTTTTTGGAAATGAGTGATTGGGATCGACCCCGAGACTGTGGCAACGGTGTCCGTTAGACACAATATTCTCCGCCGCCGATCTGGTGGATCGCACCGTAAACTAGCCCGCAATGGGGAACCGGCGATCAATCTATGCAACGCCGAACACCAGGATTTTGCGAGCACGCCGGCTATCTCCGATCTCGAGGATGCCGTTTTTCAAATCAGGTTCGCCTGCCGGTTCGATTGCCTTGCTAATGCGAAAAGCGAGCTGCTCAAACGCAATTCACCATCCCGTCCACGTTGCGTCAACGTTCGCAGATACCCGCCCGGGTTTAGAACCTCTCCCCGCACAGTTCGCTCGACCGTAAGTGCAAGCGCAGTGACGGCCAAATCAAGACCAAGATGGTCTTGAGCCTCGCGGTACACCTGCGGATTGATCGACGTCAGGCGGCAAAGCTCGATCCCAGATCGTCTCAAAATGCTCCAGTGCTCAAATACACCAGGAAACGACAGGGCTACTTCGGGGCAAGCTTCGCGGATCAAAGCGATCGAGATAGCCTCAATGTCGGCAGCTCGATTGGCCGCTTGCGCGCTCCGGGCGGTTTCCTCACGCTTTTTATCAAAAGCGAATTCGCCGGAGGCGACCGGGACCACAGATTGCACGACAGTGCAATGCCGTACGGCTTCACAAGAATCAGGATCGGGAAGGTCCGCTGTAATTTGTAAGGGCCGAAATTTCGTTAGCGCGCTATCGATATTTCGGCCTTCACAAAGTGCTTCAAACGCCTGCTCGACCTCAGCTCGAAGCGCTTCAAGGTCGCCAATATTGATCTCGCGCTCCTGATTATCCGATAGTTTTCGATCACGAAGTTCGCATAGTCGCACCTGAAAAATCCCCCAGGTTTCCTCCGGTATCTCCTGCCGTCTTTGAGCGGCGTAGATTATCGCATCGATTTCTCGACGGAGACCTGTTCGCCTATATCTGAGATCGTGCCGGCGGCGCGCGTCTGTCTCAGCTGCTTCGGATATCTCCAAGAGGTGATGATAATCGACCGAGAGCGGCGACAGATCGATACCGAATGCTTTTACGATGTTGCCCGCTTCATCGCGGATCCCCTTCCGCTGAAACGTCGGGTGGTCGCTGTAGGAGACAAGACCTGCTTCCACGAGGCCTTTGAGATGATGTTTCATGGTGGATATTGATACACCCAGCTGGCGTGCAAGAAGCTCATTGCTAGGCCAGACAACAGGCGCAATACCGGGCGAGATCCAATCCTGCGTCTTTGAAAATGCGAATAGCTGGTCGATAAGCGCCAGTTTAGCCGATTTGAGGCCCATCGCGGAGGCGGCGCGCTTTGCAACCTGCAGGGCCATCGTACGGGAGACAAGTTGGTCGCTGTTTAAGTCGCCGGTTCGAAACTTTCGGCTGGTCTGTGATGCCCTCATTGAGGCAAGCGTGACACGCCGGTTCCCGGAATGTCGATGCAAATCAATACCTTGCATGCCTTGTTCCTTCTGAAACAGGGCAACAGAAAAGCGCTCGCTCGAAAGCGTCATCGCTTGACATCGAATTGGTTTGTCGCGATGATCGCCACATTCTTCAGGTGGTTCGATCATCACATTTCAAGCTTATAGCTTCGACGGAAGGCCTCGTTAGTTAGCGCTAATGGGGCCTTTTCTGTTGTCCATTCGGTTCCTTGAGCTGATCAGAAATGCGGGTAGCCGACTGCAGGGCGAGCCGCTTCTGCGAATATCGCCAACCCGCTGGCACAAGACAATGCTATACGCATATGGGTAAATCAAGGGCAGCTTTTGCCACGTGTTTTCCGTGACCAGCACGAGCAGCTCGTCTGGATCGTCTAGAACGTCCGCGTAAATGGATTCAACGCACTCAAGAAATCTTCGTGTATATCTAAGATATACGCCCTGCCCTTGCCGACTACATTTAAAGTCGTTCTCTCTCGGATCATCTGACGTAACAGCAACGGCTCCATGAATTTCGTCATGCTGGCCCTCGGCAAACCTGTGACGTCCATAATTAAGTTAATGGTTGGCTCACAACCAGAGACTTTAATCTGATAGAGAACGCCCATGAACGCGATTTGCTTCATTCGGCTTGAAGCCGTTTCGTCGGGCAGAGGGTTCGAAAGGATGCGCTTCGCCACGGCCGCAAAGAAGCTGGTATCAGCATGGGGAAAGTCAAACTCCCTTGACATAAGTTTAAAATCTCCATATACAAATATCTAGAATTTGCTTTGCCTCTCTCCGGTCGACATTGGGTCGACCATTGATTTGTTGACGTTCAAGCCTTGCGCGAAGATGACCAAAGCAGCTCACTCCCATCAGGGAAATGGATATGAGCAAGTAGATGTCCGCGCGGAGATCCTGCGATCGAAAAGCCTGCGGATCTTGTTATCCCACAGAATGACAGTCCTGTCTCACGAGTACCTTTCAAGAGCGCTGTTTCAGCTTTCTGCTGTTCCCATAAACGAACGTGCGTTCAAGGCCACCATTCGGGCGTGGCTAAAGACTGTCGAGATGGAAACGCATTCGCTGATCGTGGATTTTGACCTCGAAACATCTTTCCATCTCGGATGCGAGCCTATTCAGGCGCGACTTCCTTCCCGACGGTCTCACGATGGGCTTTTTTGAAAGCCTCGACAGCGTCGTCGCGGATCATCAGAATTTTGGCTGACTTGCCAGGATGGACACCGGGAACGCGAACTCGAGAGAGAATGCCGCGCGCATCAAGGACCCGGCACAACAAATCGATCTGTGTAGAAGGTGCCCGTAGCCGCAACGAGACATCTCTGGCCGTTGATTTCCGGCCAGCTTCCCGATCTGAAGCGATTATGTGCACGAGACCCAACTGTCTCAGTCTCGTTGAGGCGGTATCCTCTGGGAAATCGGAAGCGACAATCAACCGGGATAGCAACCCGATATCACAAGAGCCTTCACCATAGTCCTTCGCTGGGATTGGCTGATTTGCCGGTTGTTCGCTCCGCTCATCCAGTTGGGCGAGTTGACTGGTGACCAATTGACCCAACAATATTGGCAGACGTACGCCGTAACCCGATGCCAAGTTCACGGCACGGCTATGATCGCCCTCAGGCAGCAGAGCCCTCGATTCTCTAAGATCGCCGACAGTTTCGCGCCACCAGGAGCGGCGCCACTCGCTATAGTTAGGCTTATTTTCCATGTCCTCGCGGCTGCTACTCTTGGATAGCCAGCAGGTCGCGGGATGGGTGAGGAACATCGCTAAACGCCCAAAGTCCTGCCGCCGACTGCTGTGCAATCGATTCTTGTATCAGGTAGGGCATGTAGACAGGTTTGCCATTGTTTGCCAAGGCGGCAAACGCGAAGCCCTGAGCGATCATCATTGCCCCAAGGTCGAGGGATTGTCCACCCAATCGAACGGTACAGATCGCGAGCACGGTTGCGGTCTGAAGTGTAGCCGATGGAGCGAGGCTTCCAACGGAACGACAAACAGGGTTCGTATCCCGAACGAGGGCGGCCAAGAATGCCGCAGACACCGCACCGCAGTCCTGTTTCGAACCAGCACGATCGGTGTACTGCTTACCACGCAGGCACGACTGCACGCCATAAAGGCGTACGACATATCGGCTTTGAAGCCAGCTATCGCCGGTTAACACTTCGACGCCCTGACCTGGGATCGAGAAGGAATTGGCGGCAATGCTTGTGGAGCTTTGGCCAACAAGTATCGAAAGGGAAATGACCGCACACATACTAGCTCGTCTACGTGTCCGTCGCCCGCTCTTCACCGGCCTACCTGAAAGCATTCACTGGGGCGGGAGGGAAGCACTCGACCCCATCGTTGTCGTTTGTTATGCAGCTCACATTGTACGCTGCCCCGGAAACGAGAAACCGGCAGACACTCGTTCCCGCGCCGTCAGCTGTTCCTGGGGCATTGCAATCCAGTCCTGAAGCCATGAGCCTGTAAAGCTTTGACGATTTTCCCTGACAGCCAAACTGGCATGCTTTCAGGATCGATGATTGCGTTATCGTTGCACAGGTGCCGTCAAAGCAGACCTGTTGCCCAAGCAGCCGATTCATACCCAGTCTTCGCGCAGCGTCCCACTCATTTTTTTGAAGTCTGAGCCATGCGCCGACTTGGGCTTGCGGGTTGGCGAGGAAACCTGAGGGGGTACCCGCCCAATAGGATTGAAGTGTCCCGCTGTTGCAAAACTGGAATGCGCCGTAACAAGTCGTCCCGTTTACCACTGGCGAGACACTCGTAAAGTTGCCTTCACTGGATGAGACATTGGCGGCATATTCTGCGCATTCGGCCGGCATGCCGGCAGCCAGCATGCTCACGGCCGACTCTCCTGCCAGCGCAAATGTCGCGGCGAGCGCAAAGGTCAGACCGGCGTTGGCGTAAAGATCTTCTTTCCGCGGCCGAAGAAATCGCAACGCTGAAACGGAAGTGGTTTTCATCGGATAGGACCCACCACGTATTTGCCAATGAACGGTCGCCCGTTCTGATCGATCTCCTGCGTCGTCAGCCTTTTATAGTTGAGGGAAAGCTCAGCCTTTCCCCCCTCCACTATCAGCGGATTTGCGTAGAGCTGCGGTGGCTTGCCCACCTCAATCTTGATGAGCTGGGCATCACACATGCCCTGCATGTTACAAACTCCGGAGAGCTGGCTGAGGAGCCATTTGCCTGCAGGCGTCTCAATCCTGGCGGTATAAATTTTTGGGATCAGGCCAGAAGATCGAACAAAATTGAGATCGTCATCGGACCAGACACCGTCAGGGTCATGTCTTGCGTCGGGGGAGGTGAGCTTGAGCTGAAACTGATAACCTTCCCGAGCCCATGAGGCGGTTAGAAGCGTCATCGACAACGAAAAAAGGAAAACCGAAATGATGCGGGACCTTTTCAACATATCGGCTAGCCAACCTTGTTTTTGAAAACCGCCCGGCGGGTGAAGTGCCATAGCGACGACGCGAGCGCCCTCACCACCAGGCAAAGAAGCCTAAACGGCAGCAACACGGACCACAAAAACTCAGCGATGATCAGCACAAGGCCGAGCATTGCCAGAGAAAGCCAGAGCACTGCCAGCAGGATTCCTGCATGGACAACTATTAGAGCTGATGTGATCCACAGCGTGTAACCGGTATGATCAAATGGCATTTGCCACACAGTCTGTGCTTCGATGATCAACCAGTAAGACAGCAAACTTGTAAGGCCCATAGCAGCAAGGCTGCACATCACCTTCCACGCACAGGAATCAAGATGGGAAGTGTCAGCTCTTGAGTCGTCGTAAACGACTATGCGTTGCTCGCCGCACATTTCCGCGCCTTTCCTGATATCAGTTGAGCAATGTTTCTCGACGACTCAAGACTTGTCAAAATATAAATTCAGACATTTCGCGCCATTCTTCAGTATTTTTAACCGTCATTGAGATTAAACCAGAACCGCCTCGCGACGCCGTTGCTCTGTTGAACGTCATAATAAAAAGGATTTGCTTTCTCCTTACGCGGGGTGTTTTCCACAGTGATACATTCTCGATCACGATATATTGATGTACCGTCACAGATGCTGGTACGCTTGGTGCACATATCGGGATCTGAAGACTGGCGTTGACCATTGTCTGAGCGAGTTGGCGTGTATCCTTCCGGGCAATCTTCATAGCGTTCGTATCCGGGTGCCCCGGTCTCTGCCTCCCTGCAAATCGGCCACGAAAAGCGTGGTTTCGCCATTGCAGCGATGAGCTTTTTCATGGGCGGGACGCAATAGGAAACACTCTGCCAGGATGGGTTTTCCGACGCCGCGCAGAGCAGCACCTGGCACCCCCAACTCGCATCGGCCGCTTGAGCTGCACTGGAATGATTTATTGCCGTAACAGCCATCAGACAGGCCGCTGAATACTGAAATCCGATCCGGGTGGACGGCATTTGACGGGTTCCCTATTGATATCATTTGGATCATAGTTGTATATATAGATCCTAACAAGAGCGGCAGGGGCCTTTTTCAATGAGCGAACGCGTGCCGGTGGAGAGTATCTCGATCCGTATGGACGCCTTCGCGGGGAACAATCAGCAGCGATCGGCGGGAAAAACGCAGTTACGGACAAAAGCGGCAGGTCGTCCCGCAAAACGGCAATTCAGAACCAGACCAATAGCAACGGACGTGCCCCAGCCAACGACACTTGCCTCGGCGGCTCGGTTCTTTATGTGCAGCAAGGAGAGAGACGACCAATGAACAAAGTGTCCAGACCAAAATGCCCAGAGCGTTCGTGTCACATCGGTTCGCTTGCCATTGGCGGCCTCGTTCTCGTATCCGCCGTCGCCACTCATCCGCAGCTCGCCCTCGCCGCAGGCGACGTATTCCAGCCAATAAACAACGTCTTCCAGACATTGCTCGATTTCATGACTGGAACATTCGCCACGACAGCAGCGACGATTGCCTGTGCCGCCGTCGGTTACATGGCCTTGACCAGCCGCATTCCGTGGTCGTGGTGCTTCTCGATCATAGTCGGGATCGCCTTTATCTTCGGCGGCGCACAGCTTGTTCAGTCGATGTCTACGGGGCTGAATGGCTGATGGTCGAACAGGCAAAGCCACAGGTTGCGCCACTCGTCATCGGCCTGACCCGGCCTCGCATGATGTGGGGCATTCCGATCGGGCTGTTCGTCGGCGAATTGATGATCGTCGTCATGGTTTTCCTCAACACGAAAAACCTTGCTGTTTTCCTGCTGTTTTTCCCGCTGCACGCCACCGCTTTCATGATGACGGTTCGGGATCCGCACCTTGCAAGCATCTTTCGTGTGAGGATCGCAAAGTGCCCTCTGACAAAGAACCGTCATTTCTGGGCCGGCAACTCCTATCAACCGTAAGGACATGAAGATGCAGCGTGCCGTTCGTCAGGATATGCGTTTTGGAACAGAGATCGGCCGCGAACGGTCAGTCTCGCATCATATTCCTTACACCCGTCACGTCGATGAGCAGACGCTTCGAACGAAAGACAGCACATTCCTTTCCGTGATCAAGCTTGATGGCTTTTGCCATCAGACGGCCGATCAGGAAGATATCGACATGGAGGCGGCAAGCCGTAACACGCTGCTCCGCTCACTGGCTGACAGCCGCTTTGCTGTCTACAGCCATATTGTTCGTCGTCGCATACCGCCAAAGATCGAGGGAGACATCTCGATCGACTTCTGCCGTCGTCTCGATCAGCGCTACATGGAAAGCCTCGGGAAGACGCGCATGTACAGCAATGAGCTCTATCTCACGGTGATCCGGCGTGGATATCAGGGAAAGGTCGGGCTCGCCGACACAATGGTCTCGAGGTTTCGCAAGGTAGGCGGCATTTCGGAAAAAGCGATTGAATTAGAAGCCCGTCAGGAGCTTCGCGATCACATTGCGAACATCGTCAAAGGCCTTGCTCGCTACGGAGCGCGTGTTTTGCAAGCCGTAGTACGCAGCGGTTCAATCTATTCCGAGCCGATCGAATTTCTGGCACAGCTCGCCAGCGGGGCGACACCCGTCAACATGCTTTTGCCGCGCCAGCCGCTCGATCAATATATTCCGACGAAGCGCATCACGTTCGGCCGCCGGATGCTAGAGCTGCGTGGTGTTGCGGAGGCCGATACGCGCTTCGGCGCCATGCTGTCGATCCGCGAATACACGCCCTACACCGCGTCCGGCATGCTCGACGGCCTCCTCAAAATTCAGGGCGAATTCATCCTCAGCCAAAGCTTTGCACTTCAGGATCGTGCGCCAATCCTCAGCGAGATGGATCGCATTGAACGTCAGATCCGCGTTTCGGACGAGCGCGGCACCAGTCTTGAAGAGGCAATCAATATTGCCAAGGACGAGTTGGTGAATGGCCGCGCCGTGATGGGCTATCATCATCTGAGTGTGCTGGCGCTTGGCGACACAATCAAGGAAGCGGAAGCTTGCACGCAGGCAGTAACGAAAGAACTGCAGGAAAGCGGCCTCGTTGTGGTTCGCGAGGATCTCAATGCCGAACCGGTTTTCTGGGCTCAGATGCCAGGCAACTTTGCCTACATCGCCCGTAAAGCCCTTATTTCCTCGCGTAATTTCTGTGGCATGACGTCGTTCCACAATTTTGCACTTGGCAAGCCAACCGGAAACAGATGGGGTTCGGCGGTCTCGCTGCTGCAGACCACCTCTCTGACCCCTTATTATTTCAACTTTCATAAAGGCGAAGTCGGCAATTTCATAGTGACCGGCCCAACCGGTTCGGGAAAAACGTCGGCGCTCCTTTTCCTGTTCGCTCAGGCGATGCGAACCCGGCCGCAACCTCGTATTGCAATCTTCGACAAGGATCGCGGCGCGGAGATTTTTGTCCGGGCTTGCGGTGGCCAATATGAGGTTCTGCGCCCAGGTGTGCCAACTGGCTTCAATCCATTGCAGCTTGAGAACAGTCCCGAAGCGCGCGCATTCCTTTTCGATCTTCTCTCATTCCTTGTGCGGCCTCGCGTCGCCGGTGACAAGCTCGGCGCTGAACAGGAAAAAATCTTGGCAAGTGCTGTCGACCGCATTTTTGCTGTTCCGCTTTCGGAGCGCCGCTTCCGTGACGTTATCCAGCTCCTTCGCGGTACAGAAGTCGCGGGGCGCGACGATCTCGCCAGCCGCTTCGAGGTATGGTGCGAGGCGCATGGCTGGCTTTTCGACAACCCGACCGACCGATGGGACGGAGAGATCGGCATATTCGGCTTCGATCTGACGGCAATCCTCGACGATCCTGACGTCAGAACCGCCGCTCTCGCCTACATTTTCTTCCGCATTGGGGGCATGCTTGATGGCCTGCGACCTATGATGATGTTCATCGACGAAGGCTGGAAGGTGCTCGGTGACGACAAGGCTGGCGCCTTTCTCAATGATCAGCTGAAAACCATTCGCAAAAAGAACGGGATCATCGGGCTTGGAACGCAGTCGCCACGCGATGTTGTGACTGCGAAGATCTCACACACCCTGCTTGAACAAAGTCCGACGAACATCTTCTTCCCCAATCCCAAGGCTGACCGCGAAAGTTACATCGAGCGGTTTGGCCTTTCGGAAACCGAGTTCGACTGGATCAAATCGACCTCTGCCACCTCCCGCCAATTTCTCGTCAAGCACGATCACGACAGCGTCGTTGCCAAGCTCGATCTCTCCGCCATGCCGGACCTGATCAAGGTTCTTTCCGGTCGCGCGGAAACTGTCGAGGAGTGCGAACGGCTACGGGCGATCCACGGAGACGGGGCGGAACAGTGGCTTCCCCACTTCTGCGGCTGGAAATCGGAGGAAGAGCCATGCTGAAACGGTTCGTTCCCTCTCTCCTGAGCATCGTCATCATAAGCACCCAAGCTATACCGTCGTCTTATGCGCAAGTGCCGACCAATGACGCGCAACGTACTGATACGAACTATCGAACAAAGATCTGCATGAAACGCGCCCGAATGTACAAGCAGGCATCCGTTGCACCGACCCAGGGCATGCACGCGTCCGTCACAAACCAAAACGATCTTGCTGGGATGGGCGGTGTCAGTGGGCAGAGTGTTCTTGGCGGCGCGCTGACTGGCACCAGTATCGGCGGGAACGACTTCCAGATCCTGATAGCAGTTGCCACCGGCATCCAGGCGATGCGGACCAAGAACGTCGGTCAGGTGGTCAACTCGCTCGCGGCTGTCGCAGCAGCCATTCAGTCGAACACGACAACGATCAACAGCCAGTCGGCCACGATTGGCTCTGCACAAACCCAACAGGGCGCATTCGATCAAAACACGATGACGAGGCTATCGACGGCGCAGGTCTGGAACCAGGCGGTCCAGGCCATGACGACACGCAACGCCATGCGCAATCAAAAGCAGCTCGATCAGGCTGCCGACGAAAGCGCGCTCTCCAACTTCATGAACGGCAAACCGTAACCCGGAAAGGAATATCATGCGCAGAATAAGGAGACTCTTCATTGCGGCGGCTTTTCTTTCCGGCACAAGCCCTACAGCCTTCGCCCAGGTTCCCGTCATCGATGAGGCAACGCTGGAGCAGGCGAAACAGACCGCCAAACATACGGCCGAGATCATGTCATCAAACAGCGATATTCTCCAGACCGTCAACAAGACGCTCGCAGCGGTAACCGGTAACCGATCCACAAACGAAATCGCCAGCACCGCACTCGGCTCGGGCTTTTCTCTCGGCAAAGCCCCTGATTTTTCCAGTCTTCTCAGCGGGCAGATGGCCTGGGGCCAGCTCGGGTCTTTTGGCGCTGACGCGGCAAAAATCCTCAATACACTCAATCTCGTCAAGACGATCTCCGGCGCAACATCAAGCTCGAATTACACGCGTGCGGACAAGTCATACCAGCAGCTCGTCAACACTGCGACGGCGCTGACAGCGACCGTTTCAGGAACGCAGGCCGCCGTCCAGCAGCGCAGCACAGCCTTTCAGGGCGTACAAACACGGATCGGCACGGCACCAGACATCAAGGGCTCGATCGATCAGAACTCGCAGGTTCAGACCCAGACGGCCCAGACCGTCAACGAGCTTGTTGGCGCCGTCAACGCCGGCAATGCGGCCATGAATACGGACCAAATGCGACAACTGGCTGCGGAAGCAGCCTTGGCCGAGTTCATGAATTGAGGACGGTTAGCGTGCATAAGCCCATACCCAACAAAACCACCCGCCACGATACCCACCCGGCGAACGGCCTCGGCAGAACAATTTCGGTCATCACAATTGCGGCCGCAATCGTATCCCTTTCGGCCTGCGCCAGTCACAAGGAGCTGAAGTCCCCCTGTTTTAACGGCGAGGGGACGCACTCATCTCTGTTCGAAGCACTCAGTTATGCTTCCGTTGCCTTCGCTGGAGACGACGGCTGCGGACCCATGGTTCGGCAGAGTGACATTGTCAGCGGCATTGGTTTCTGAAGGTCACAATGGACGAGTTCCTGAACGCCTCCGGCCAATTCATTATTGATATGCTGAGCAAGATCGATGCACTCGGCATTACGACGGTGCAATCGATCTACGACCGGCTCGCAAACCACCTCGGCCCACTCTTTATCGCCGCGCTGACGATCTATGTCATTTGGTGGGGCTACGAGATGCTGTTCGGGCGTGCTCCAATGACGGCAGGCGAGTTTGTCTGGCGCTTCGGCCGTGCCTTCATCTGCTACACCTTCATCATCTCGTGGGCTGCCTATTCGCCATTGATCGCAAAACCTCTGCTCGATGGTCCCGTCGGGGTCGCCTCTATCTTCTGTGAGGCAGCAGGCGGAGAAAACTGCGGGACGGATAATGCGTCGATGGGATCCGGTCTGAAGGACATCTGGACCGCCGCGATTACAGGCGCAAAAACAATCGCCGCGAAAGGCGGTGTGACAGCACCCCAATTCTTTTTCGCAGCACTCTTTGTTTTGGCCTTCGCCATTGTTGTCTGCGCGATGGGTGCAGTCATCCTGATCGTGGGCAAGATGACAATGTTCATCCTCTTGGCGATTGGCCCAATCGTGCTGTGTGCCGCACTGTTCCGGCTAACCTCTTCCGTCGTTGATGGCTGGATCAGGACGCTCGCTGCTTACGCCATTCTTCCCGTTCTCGTTTACACAACGCTCGGGCTGATGACGACGATCCTGCGCAGCACGATCAACGACATGCAGAAAGGTGACGCTGTTTTCTCCACGCTTGGCGCCTTCTGCTTCATGTGCGCTGCGACAACGTATCTCCTGAAAGAGCTTGTCAGCCTCGCTGCAGGGATCGCTGGCGGCGCGGCACGCGTTGACGCAACCGGACGAAACGTCTGGGCGAGCGGAAAGTACTTGGCCACCAATGGGCCCGGCGCCTTGTTGGACGTGAGCAGATTTATCGGCGGCAAAGTTGGGAGCACCCTCAACCGCCAGCATGGCTCAATCGGTGACGGGGATGCGGCAGCAGCGCAAGTGCGAGCCGCCTCCGTCAACAGCCGTAAATAACGCAAGGGGCTACTTCTTTGACAGATTGTAAAAGCGCTGAAGTCAGCACCGCTCCACCCCCCAACATCGATCCTAGCTATTATGGTGATGGCGAGCGCTGGGAACGTTCCGTTTATCGCTGGACCGCTGTCTCCCGTGACGCTTGGAGAATGTTCGCCATCATCCTGGCCTTTGCGCTCCTGGCAGCGATAGGCCTTCTCTGGGCACTTCTCCCGATCAAGACCTTCGAGGTGGTCGTGTTGGAGGTCGACAAGACGACAGGCTATGTTGAAGCAAGTCGCCCATTGTCCGAAGCAGGTGACTTGACCCAGAACGAGGCCGTCACCCGCGCCAATATTGTGCGATTTATCCGGGCTCGCGAGACCTACGACCCAAAAAGCCTTCGAGACAATTACGATCTTGCCTCGCTCTACTCCACGGGCAAGGCGGCTGACGATCTCGCCGGCACATACTCCGGATCAAACTCTCAAAACCCCGTCAAGCTCCACGGCTCTGATACCGTGATATCGGTTTCGGTCAAAAGCGTTATTTTTCTCAATGACAAGACAGCTGCGGTTCGGTTCTCGACAACGCGCACCGGCCGCACCGGTCCAAAAGTCACTGAACATTGGGTCGCAAACGTCCGCTTCCGTTACACCGCCGAACCGATGCGCAACGACTGGCGCTTTGACAATCCGCTCGGTTTCCAGGTGACCGAATACCGCCGCGATCAGGAAACCGTGACAACGGAGGATGGCAAATGAACCTCCCTTGCCGGACTCTGATGTCTGCCAGCGCTATATTCATAGCGTCCGCATCCTCAGCATTAGCCGAAAGCACGCCACGTGCTGTCCCGGCCGATGAGCGCATCCGCACCGTGCCCTTCCAGCGTGACAACATCGTCTTTTTGGCGGGCATGATGGGTGTCTCAACGATGATCGTCTTCAACGACGATGAGAAGATCGCAACCGTTGCAATCGGGGACAGCGTTGCCTGGCAGGCTGTTCCAGATCAGTCCAAGCGGTTCCTGTTCATCAAGCCGCTCCAGCCGGACGCAGAAACCAATATGAACGTGGTGACCTCGAAGCGTGTTTACAATTTCATGCTGAAGGGGGCGAAGCCTAGCAGTACCAAACAGGCCGTCATCAAGCTGCGCTTCACCTATCCCGATGATGTCCATGACGGAAATCTGCTGGCGCTCGCCAAACAAAAAGCCGCCATGCCCAATGTGCAGGCCGCTTTGGCCAATCCTGGAAGGCTCAATTACGATTTTGGCTACAAGGGCGCAGTCGACAACCGTCCGACGTCCGTATTCGACGATGGCAAAAAAACGTTCTTCCAGTTCTCCGGTGAGGTTCCTGCGTTTTTCACCGTCAAATCGGATGGCTCTGAATCGCTCGTAAACTTCCGCCGCGAAGGCGACTATATCGTGGTCGACAGGGTATCCCGCCAATGGACGCTTCGTAATGGTGCTACGGTCACCTGCGTCTTCGACCTTCGCAACCGTACTTCTCAGTCTCGTGCAACTCAGTCTTCGCAGCCGTCGGGTGATCGCTATGATCGTTGACTTCGAGGAAGAGTCGAAGATCACTGAGACCGTCGCACACCCCTCGGAGCGGAGGAGCGGCAAGCTCATACCGTTGCTTCTCGCAACGGCCGCACTCGGCGTGCTTGGCTACTCCGGCTATATCTCATTCGTCAAACCGAGCGGTGAGCAGCAGCAGGCAGAGCGCGAGGAGTTCAAGACCGCCAGCAATTCGGTCAACCTGCATCTCGATCCGGATGAGGTACCGGAGCCGGTCGATAACCGCCTTGTCATTCCCCCGCCCCCGCCTGTTCAAGTCCAGCCACCACTAGTCATCGTCCAGCCACCGCCGCCGTTCGATGAAGAGGCAGCGCGTCGAGCGGCCGAAGAAGCCGCCCGCCTGAAGCGTGAGGAGGAACTGCGCCTCGCGAGGCTGCAATCCAACATGATCGTCGTGGATCAGGGCGCGAACAGCATGGCTGGCCTTGGCGGATCGGTTGACACGTCGTCGTCTGCATCCGCAGCGGCCGCAACGGATGAAGACCCGAACCGAAAGTTCGTCAGCTCGGTTGCCGCACAAGATGTCGAAACCGTCAGGGCGACCCGCAATGAGCGGATCGACGCCCTCATCGCCCAGGGCACATTGATCCGTGGCGTCCTCGAGACGGCAGTTCAGTCAGAACTCCCCGGCATGGTCCGTGCCGTAACATCGACCGACGTCTATTCGTTCGATGGTCGCCGCATCCTGCTCCCCAAGGGTACGATGCTGGTTGGCGAGTATCGCAGCGGTATTGCTCGCGGACAAACCCGCGTCCTGATTGTGTGGACACGCGCCCTGCGCTCCGACGGAACGTCCGTTTCGCTTGGATCTTACGGGACCGACAATCTCGGCCGCTCTGGTGTCGCGGGTTTTGTCGACAAGCATTACCTTGAACGCTTCGGCGCCGCGGCAATCCTGAGCATCGTCGGCGGCGTTTCATCCTTCATCGCCAGCCTGAACTCCGATGGTACAAGTTCTGCCGGTTTGTCGACAAGTTCTAACACACAGACGCAGGCGCAGCAGACGATCTCGCAGACCATTTCTGACATGGCCAACACGGCCCTCGAAGAGTCGATCGACATCCCCCCGACAATCCATATCGATCAGGGTACGCAGATCATGATCTTCGTACGTCGCGATCTCGATTTCTCTTCCCTATATCCAGATCCGGTCAAGGAGGCGCTCAATGAATTACGTCTCCAGCGCTGATCCCACGATTGACACTTCACTTTGGGACGGGCTCCCGGTCTATCTGCGTCAGGCTGCAAATCCGCTCCGGCCATGGCTTGAAGACCCTGCCGTTGTTGAGATCATGTGCAATCGGCCATGCGAGATTTGGGTGGAGAGGATCGACCATCATCGCATGATCCGCCATGACGTGCCGGCTCTCGACGAGCGCGCTATTCGCGGTCTTGCCCAGATGGTTGCCGGTGCCACCCAACAGAGCGTCAACGAGGAGACGCCACTCCTCTCGGCTGCTATGCCAAACGGTGAGCGCTTCCAGGGCGTGCTGTCACCCGTCGCGGCTGATGGAGGCGCATTCGCGATCCGCAAACAGGTCATCCGCGATATGTCGCTCGATGAATACGTTGTTCTCGGCGGGCTTGATGCGGCCCGCGTCACAGGACCGAAAAGCACAGGTCAGGACGAGATGAGCCCGCTCGAGCGTGAGCTTGTCGAGGGACTGAAAGACCACTCGCCCGCAGCAAGACGCGACTGGTTCAGGTTCGCAATTGAAAACCGCCTGACCATTCTGATTTCAGGGGGAACGTCGAGCGGCAAGACAACATTCTTCAACGGCTTGCTCAAGGACGTTCCCGACTGGGAGCGACTGGTTTCGATCGAGGATACCCGCGAGTTGAAGCCGCGGCAGCCAAACTACCTTGCCCTCGTGGCATCAAAGGGAGGCCAGGGCCGCGCTAGGTCGACTATTCAGGACTGCCTTGAGGCGGCACTCCGTCTTCGTCCGGATCGCATTTTCATGGGCGAAATCCGCGGCGCGGAAGCTTACTCGTTCCTGCAGGCAGTCAACACAGGCCATCCAGGTTCAATGTCGACGCTTCACGCAGACAATCCGAACGGTGCCTACGAGCGGTTGGCGATGGCGACAATGCAGGCTGGTCTTGGTCTGACCAAGGCTGAGTTGATCGAATTCGTTCGTTTCGTGGTCCCGGTGATCGTCCAGGTCAGGCGAGATCCCATCACCATGAAACGCAGCGTTCGGGAAATTTACTTCAATCGGTGGAGCGGCCAGTGAAGAGTCTCAATCCTTGCAACTCCAGTCACTCAGGCCGCGATATTGCGTGGCGATATCTTTTCGATCGCGTCATGGAAACGAGATTCAGCAACCAGAAGATCGTGATTGGACTGCAAATTGACCCAGAACTGCGCGGTCGTCCCGAAATAGCGTCCCAAACGCAACGCAGTGTCGGCTGTAATGTCGCGCTGTCCTCTAACAATCTTCTCCATGCGATCACGCGGGATCAGGAGTGCCTTCGCCAAAGCACCGGGGGTCAGATTGTACTCCGACAGAAAATCTTCCCTGAGAATTTCCCCTGGATGAATGGGCCTCGGCCGATCATTGCTCATATCTTTGCTCCTTCAGTGATAATCGACAATCTCAACGTCGAAAGCGTCACCGTTTCTCCATTCGAAACAAATTCGCCACTGTCCGTTGATGCGAATGCTATGCTGCCCTTTTCGATCACCCGGAAGGGCTTCAAGGTTGTTGGAAGGCGGAACGCGCAAGTCATCCAGCGTCGCAGCAGCATCCAGTTGCGCAAACCGGCGTTGAGCTCGCGCAAGGATATCCGCTGGAAATCCCTTCGGCACTTTGCCCGCCCGCACCGCTTGCAACCGCTTGTCTTTCGACGTCATGATCATGCTTTGACTGTATTCCCAAAGAATACAGAAATGAAAGATTTGTATCGCAAAAAGATACATACTTTCCGAGCGGTGATGGCATGAACCGCTCTGAAAAGATCGCCTTGATTATCTCAGGTCCGCTGGTCGCGGCCGGTGGCGCATTCTACGCCTGGTCACTCAACTACAGTGCGGCATCCTGGTTCATGCTGAAGAGCTCGACCATGTGGAAGTGCTTTGTTAGCGGCCAGATAACCATGCCGGTTAGGCAGGCGGCGGCCTATCTTGATAACCCGGCCGTGATGAAGCTCATCACCACGGCAAGTCTCGCAACGCTTACCGAAGTTGCGATCCTCGCAGGCGGCCTGACACTCGCCATCAAACGACCATGGCAAGTTCGTCCTCCCGCAGACGGCTCGCGCTTTGCAACGCGAGAGGATCTTAAAAAGGCCGGACTGCTCGACGGAATGCCCGGCAAGTCCATTCTGCTCGGGACATTCGGTAAGGGACGTCAGGCCGTCGACGTCCGCTATAGCGGCGACAGCCATTTCTTCGTGAATGGCCCCTCACGCGCCGGTAAAGGTCGCGGCTTCGTTCTGACCAACCTTCTCGAATATGAAGGTTCGGCCATTGTCATCGATGTCAAACTCGAAAACTATTTGAACACTGGCGCCGCCCGACTTGCCATGGGCCAGAAGTGCTACGTGTTCGCTCCAGGATCGGCAAAGACACATCGCTGGAACCCACTGGATTTCGTGCGCGGCTGGCCTGAACGCTCGACAGATCTCATCAATCTATCCGCGTCACTCCTGCCAATCGCCGAAAAGGAGGATGGCTACTGGAAACAGACAGCGCGTGGATTACTGGCAGGTTTGCTCGGCTACGTGCTGGAATCGAAAACAATGGACGGACGGCGGAATTTCCGATCGGTCCTGCGTATGTTCTCAACCGGTCGTCCGTTCTCCGGCGTGTTGCGTGATATCATCGAGAAGGAACCTGAGCTCAACGACTTCATCCTCGCCAGCTTCCTTCAGCATCTTGGCCGCGATGAAGAACAGCGCCCCAGTTTCGAGGGGCACGTTGTGACTTCGCTGGCACCTTTCAACAATCTGCTGATGGCCGAGGCGTGTGCGGCAAGCGACTTTGATATCAGGGACCTCCGTCGCAAACCCTTCTCAATCTTCATAGCCGCACCGGTTTCCGATTTCGGAACCGTTGAGCCGATCATCCGCCTTCTCATCCAACAGATCCATGATGTCATGCTGCGCGCTCTGCCGGGGAAGGACGAGCCGCACAAAATCCTCATGATGCTCGATGAGTTTTATCAG
Source organism: Agrobacterium tumefaciens (assembly GCA_025559845.1). NCBI lineage: Bacteria > Pseudomonadati > Pseudomonadota > Alphaproteobacteria > Hyphomicrobiales > Rhizobiaceae > Agrobacterium > Agrobacterium tumefaciens. The sequence continues at coordinate 350,765 of CP048471.1, read as the reverse complement.
TTCGATCGCCTTCCAGAGATCACCAAGCGCGCTCCGCTTGTCGCCGGCTATGGGCTGACGATCGCGCTTGTCGCCCAAAACATCCCGCAGATCGATGAGCGCTATGGCCAGAAAACCCGCGATGCCCTCCTCGGTAACATGGACATCAAGCTCTGCATTGCCGTCGGCGACGATGCGACAGCGAAAATCGTATCGGACAATCTGGGTCGCAAATACGAGGAGCGGGAGGGTTGGGGCAGAAGGACAGGCATGCTGCTTGGAAAGAAAGCCTCCAGCGGGCGGTTCGAACTCGTTCCATTGATGGATGCGGGCGCCGTCCAGCGTCTCGACGACAACAGCACCATATTGCAGGTCCGCAGTGGCTACGGTGCGATCCTGAACAAGATGAATTTTTACACTGACAGCCGCTTTCTCCAACGTCGCCGTGAGGTGGAAGCCTTGGCGTCGCAACTCATTATTCCCGATGTCGATCTTCAACCGGAATGGCCGCTGTTTGAGGCTCGCCCCAAGGATCTACCGTCGTCCACTCCACTTGTTTCAATGTCGAGGGCTGCGACTGCCTCTATCGACACCAGCACGCAACCAGATCAGGATGCCGACCTGAAGGTTCTCGCACGCGCCCAAGCGGTGTTCGTTGCCCCGGCGAACCTCATGCATATGTACTCGGTTGCGGTCGATGCCATCGAGAATCGGCAGGTTGCCTTCCTGTTGTTTTGCCTGCGCACAGCACCGGAGACGATCGGAGCACTCCGCGGCTCATCAAATCGGCTGGACGCAAAAGGCCGCAAACAGCGGGAATCGGCGTTGCAGGCAATATGGCCGCTTCGGGAGGCCATCACTGCCGTACGTTGGTCGCGCCTGGCGAAACGCATCAATGCGAGGGTGCTGCCGGACGAGCTGTTCTTTTTTCCAACCGCTGCCATCCAGCCGGAAACGATACTCAATCTCGCGTCAAAGGAGCGCGACGAGGAGAATAATAGCGTCGAACTCAGCCATGCAGAGCTGACGTCGGCGGTGGAAGCGATTGAGGATTTGATTACTCCCGCCGGGGAGGAGTCTCGGATCCGAGACAATGTCGCGCGCACTGAAATCTCTGCAGCAATCGAACGATTGAAGCAGAGTGCATCAACATCTGTACTTGAAGACAACCAGCTCCCCGAAGCGTTTCTGGAGGCTGGTTGATGTGCACAAAACCATCAGAAATCCCAACGGCTAATAGAGGAGTACACAATGGCCGCACATGATCTCACAAACTACGTGATCTTCGACAAAGACGGTAAAGGGCTGCGGGGCAACATTGCCTCGATATCCTATGACATCGATATATTCGGTGAGCAGTTCGCGAGCGAAAATCCAAAAGCTCCAGCGTTCAGACTGTTCGCCAAGTCACCTCTCGGAAAGAAAGTCGAAATCGGCGGCGTATGGCTGAAACTCAACCGCGAGGGCGGCGAATACCATCAGATGACGCTATCGACAGGTCATGGAAAATTCCACGCGAACCTCGGACGCTTCCCCGGTCAGGAAGACGACAGCCTGATGGCTGTTATACCCTGGGACTGAGGAGGCGGAGGATGCATAAACCGCCCCTCCAGCTCGCCTTTCTCGTCGGTTTTCTTCTTACTTCCGTCGCGCCCGCTTGGGCGGCCGATCTCAGCAGGAGTGAAGAGCGTGCCCGTCAGGGCCACACAAAGACGTCGGATACAAACAAGCCGCGTCCCGGGAAAGCCCGGCATGGAAACACGCCAGTTGTGGTATCCGCGACATATTGCGAGCACATGGCCTGCGAGCCCGTCACGTTGAAGATATGGAGTGGCGACACGTTCCACATGCACCGTCTCGGACCGCACAATGAGCGGATCAAGATCGCCAACATCGATGCGGCCAATCCCGTCACACGTTGCAAGGTGGAAGCAGGCGTTGGCCATGATGCAAAGCTTCAGCTGATGTCAATTCTCAGCAACAGCACGTTCCATCTCGCACGAGTGTCGGGAGAGAAGGATCGTTCGTCATCGGCCTTCGTAACGGCCAATGGGCGGGATGTCGGCAAGAGCATGATGGATCGCCACTATGCGAGGCCGTTCGAAGATCCTGCTCTTCCCTGGTGCTGACAATGAAGGGCAGAACCATGCATCGGAAATAGGGCCATGCGCGTCGAAAGCCGCCTCGCCCAAGAAGCAAGAATTGGGAGCTGATCTGATCCACCAGCTCCCGCCAACCACGTTAAGCAGCCAGCCTGACAGCAAGCCAGGGCATCTGTTTAGCGCACCCTTCCTCACGTTTAAAGGACATGCCGTGATGACACATGCCGTGAAAATTCATGATCCAAGATATCCCGTGCCACTAAAACTGTTGGTCTCCACCGTGGCAATCCTTGCTCTGAACGCCGGCGCGGCTGCCGCAGCTTCCGTAGCTGGTACAAAGGGCTGCATTATTCAAAGTGGTGTTGCGACCACAGTTGGCGTCATGAATGGCGATGAAGAGAACGAAAAGGTTTACGTCGGTCGCTCTTGCGGCACCCGCCACGGTCACACTGAAGGGATGATAGAAGGCAACTTTGTCTCGGCAAACGAAATCAACAATGCCTTTAACCAGATCCAGAACGAGTATCGAACCTACGTCAACTCAGCCGTCAACCAGACGGATGCCACAAAAGATCCGGAGCAAGATGCGCGACTTGCTGCAGGAGAACAAAAGAACAAGGAACAGGATGGCCGCTTGGGTCTAGCCGAACAGCAAAACATCGAACGAGGGTCGCGCATTCAGCAAAACGCAGACCGATTGACGACAACCGAAGCTCGCAACATCGAGCAAGCTAGGCAAATCGGTCAGCACAGCGGGCGACTTGACGCCGCCGAGCGTAAAAACACCGAACAGGATAAGAAGCTCGATGGCCACGATACCGACATTGGCGGGATCAAAGCAAATGCCACCTTCTACGATAAAGACAAAGACGGCAAGAAAGCCGGCGGGCTTACATTGAACGATGGAACCGGAAAGCAAGTTCAACTTCGCAACGTCGCGCCAGGGACGACCGAAACAGACGCTGTCAACGCCGCCCAATTAGCATCCACGGTCGCGGCTTTGGGCGGTGGCGCAAAACTAAATTCCGACGGCTCCGTCCAGGCTCCCACCTACGAAATCGCTGGCCTGCAACATAACAATGTCGGAGACGCTCTCAAGGCAACCTACGAGACCAGCGTACGATACGTGACCGATGCTCAGGGCAACCGCACCAACAATATTATGCTGGCGGGCAATGGAACGGGACCGGTTGCAATCCGCAATCTTGCGGACGGAAAGAAGGACAGCGATGCCGTAAACCTTCGTCAGGTGAAACAGGCCACGCAGGAAGCGAAAAGCTATACAGATGAGCGCGTCTTTGACCTGCAATCGAGGAACAACACGCAGTTCTCGGCACTCAACCACCAGATTGAGCGTAACCTTCAGGAGAGCCGTGGCGGTATCGCCTCTGCCATGGGGATGGCGGCACTCCGCTTCGACAACAACCCGGGAAAACTATCATTTGCGTCTGGTCTGGGGAATTTCAAAGGCTCGACGTCTGCGGTGGCCGGTCTTGGCTATACGTCCGAAGACGGCATGGTGCGTCTGAACGCATCGATGGGCTACAATTTCGGCCAGGACGATTTGTCCTGGAACGCTGGCGCGTCGTTCACCCTCAACTGATTGCCGGACGAGGTCCCTCATCTAATCGGAGAGAGAACGATGAAGCGCATGTTTTTGACGATGGCAGTAGCGGGAGCGGCTTCGGCCGCGCTCGCAAACGAGAAGATCGAAAAAGATCCGTCGGGGGTCGAAAGTCCAGAGGCACGCTCTGTGGACAAAGGCCCCTCTCAACCCGACAGGTTCCTTATTCGCGCGCCGGTGGTCGACCCCGGTGAGACGCTCCAGCTAGGTGACATTCTCACCGTCACTCGCGGTTTCGGTTCTTGGTCCTTGGGCTGCAGCGTCCGGATCTCGACTGGGCGAAGGTCGTGCTCCATCGAACAAGTTGTGGTCGATGCGGACGCGGAAGTCGGCACTCGATCGTCTGTGAAGTGGGGCATCGGTTCTAATATCGGCAACAAATCGATGCTGTTCGTCCAGGTGACGAGCAACTTGATGCAAGAGAGCGGGATGCGCCTGTCGTTCGCCGGCGTTGAAAAAACCATCCCGCAACAAGACTGGTTTTGTTCGGACAAAGGCTGTATCAGCAGTTTCCCTTTTGAAGGAATTGTGCAGTCCGGCATTCAGTCTACGGAAACCATTGGCTTTGCATTCAAGGTGAAAAGCACGGATGGGCAGGTGAAAGATGTGAGCCTCGATGGTCACATGGGAGGCTTTGACAAAGCCCTGAAAATTGCCGCGACCAACCCATTTGCGAATATCGTGGTCGCTACACCCAAAACAAATGACGCCAAAAAAGCCGCAGCAAAACCGAAGGCCGCAACGGAGGGGTCGAAGAAACAGAGGGGAAAACCTCACAACGAAGCACAAGGCAGGTCGGTGAAAGCGACGGCTTCTGGCCTGTACTGAGATGCATTGTGCGTTGCAGAAGAAGCGAAATTCATTGCATCGTCGCATAGAACTACACGCATAAGTGTATGCTAACACTACTTGGGATAAACCAAGAAGGGACCGGGAACATATCGAGGACACGCTTGGAGGCTAGACGCTCCAGGTGTTCAACTACAGGTTAATCGACACGGCGGAGCGTTCTTTGATGATTGCACTGCACAAGCACTTTGTCCGCAATTGCGCTATCGCGCTTGGATCAGGCTCAAAATGCGGAACGCTCAGTAAAACCCAAAGCCGGTTCGATCACTGCCGGTTTTTCGGTTTTTGGGTTGCGGCCTGTCGCTTTGCCTCTTTCTCGGCCAGCAATTTCTCTTGGTTCTGGCGCTGACGCTCGATCTCCGGGGACTGGTTGATATCGGCAGCAATAGGCTTGTTGGGATTCTGCTCGACGGACCGCTCCGCACGCTGAGCCGCAGATGCCTCGGAATTCGTTCGATAAGCGTGATCCTCGCCGCCACCATCAAATGGACGCTCGCCTGACGTCGACGAGCGCTCTGCCTGGCGCACTTCGCGTGCAGCCTTCGCCTGGGTGTGCTCTCGCACGGTCTGGAGGCCGAGCTCGATCTCAGCGTCTGTCTTTTGCCCCGGACCTTGGATGTTCGCACCTTCCATAAACCCGAGACGCTTCTCTTCCCGCCTTCCTTCATTTTGCCGTCGCTCCTCCACCCTCCGGCGAGCCTCAACAAGTTTCTCCTGAAGTTCCGGATTTGACAGCTCGAACCCATGCTCGGCGGCAATCTCGACGGCCAGCGCCTTTTCGCGCTCGGTTCCGTTTACACCGATTGCTCCCCACTTTTCCGAGGCCTGCCTCATGGCAGCCAGCATAGAGCCCCGGTCACGATCGGCAGGTTTGATCGTCTGCACGTCTTCGACCGGTCCTTTCGGCGCCTCGATGATCGGCTGTTCTGTTTTAAGGTTATCGGGCTTCGTGTCGACGACAGGTTCCGACTGGACTTCGACACCGGCCGCGATGCCTGCCTTGTCTGAGCGCGAGGCGTATCTCTGTCGCGCTGCGTTCAATGCATCCTGCAGTTCGGGGTTCGTCACCTTGAAGCCATGCTCGGCCGCAAGTTCAATCGCCAACGACTTGTATCGATCCGTGCCGCTAAGCGACAGCGATCCCCATTTCTCGGATGCCACCTGCATGGCAGCCAGCACCACCTCACGGTCTCGCCAGTTGCCAATCTCCACCTTGTCGCCATGGTCGGTAAACGCCATCGCCCCGGCGCGGCCGTCAGCCTTGCGATGACTGTAGCGAACGTCATCACCCCGCTTTTCAGCAACGAAGTTCGCGAGATCATTGGCTTTCGGCGGCACATAGCCCTCACCCTCGATCTTGCCGCGCTTCTTCTCGATCGCCTCCTGTACATCGAGCATGGTCTTCTGCTTGGTCTTAACCGTCTGCCTCATGGCCTCGAACTCGACGACCTTATCGTCAGGCAGGTTCTTCTCGATCTCGTCGAGGCTGGTTTCCATCTGCTCAAAGCTCGTCTTCATAACGTTGAGGTCTGCCATGTCGTGTTCCTTTCCTGTGCCGGCAGATACCGGGGTTGGGCTGAGGGTGTGAACGTGGGCGCAAACCGCAGCCGCTGCGCGCTGCTGGAACCGGATAATCTCAGCCGGTTTTTCCGCACTGATGGCCTCGGCCAAAGCAGCGGTCTGCCGGTCCACCACGAAGACGTTGAGCGGATCTTTTCTTGAAGGCGTCAGGCGTTGAAGCTCGTCGGTCGTCATGTCGATGTATCGCAACGTCCCGCCCTGCCTGACCGCGATCTGTGCAGCTGCAGCCCGATCTGTCGTGAACAGCGGTTGCGATGAGGCATGCAGGCCCGGACGCTCGGCACGATAGAGCCGGATAATGCCAGGCCTCTCAGGTGGCTCCGGTTTGAACGGAGAGGACAATATGCTTCGGGACGTCTCGGACCAGGCGTGCGCCGTCAACTCGGCTCGCCGCCTCCCCTCTTCCCGTGTCGGGACATGCACTTCACCATTGCGAACCCGCTCGACGCGCCGCCGCTCGGCTTGCGTTGCACCTCCCCGTTCTATGCGACGAACGTCCTTCATTTTGTAACCGGGAGGATTGGCTCGCTCAAACCGGCTTGTGGCATCCATCGGGATATCCCGCTGTCGCGCCTCTTCGGCCAGTGTTTCACGCCAGCGCTTGAAGTCCTGGATATTGGGATGCAGCCGCTGTCCGGTTTCCGAACGCATTTTCACAACAGCGTGCACATGCAGATGGTCGCGGTCTTCATGAAGCGCAAAGACATAGCGATGCCCTTCGAACTCCCGCGCCAGCATTGCCCGGGATGCTGCGACAAAGGCCTCCTTTGATGTGCCAGGCTTGGCACTCAGGACGATATGAGCGACATCGCGCCGCTCCTGCGAACGAAGATCCCGCTTCCAGTCGCGCGCCTCGTCAATCGCGGCGGTCGGACCATTAAGAACGACATCGGTCTTGTAGCTCCCGGCTTGGTCCAAGCGCACGCTGTGGAGGTCGTGTCGCCCACCCTTGCGGAGCTGACCGAGATAGCGCGCCACTCCTTCAATCCCATGAGCAAATCCGTGGACGTCGACACGCGTGTTACTGCCGAACGTCGACGTCAACGAGCGTTCAAGTGCGCTAAGGGATTTCCGGTTGTCGAAGATCCTGTGGGGCGAGGTTTCGCCATCCTGCCTCCTTGCAGCAGTGCTGAGGACAAGCTCGATCCGTCTGTATTCGCCCTCGTCTTCGCTCCTCCAGGCAATGCGGTGACCCGGGAGTGCCTCTGCCAACCCACGGCCAACATCCTCTTCCCTGTCCAGACCATTTGCGGCGGTGGTCAGCGACAAACGCAACACATCCTTGGAGGGCTGACGTCCGTCTTCCTCGCTCCATTCATTGGCGACGTCCTGGACCCACGAGCTGCCTTCAAGCCTAACCCCGGCCTCGTCTTCGGCCTGAAGCTGCCCCTCCCGGCTCTGATAGGAGAGGAGCGCGGAAATCCGCGCATGTCCGGCCGCAAAACTGATCAGTTTGACCACGGCAGGCTGCGATCCGGACGCGATTGCCGAATACTCGACAGGGCTGGCAGGGAGATGCGACGATGGCGATGGGCCAAATCCCGCCGCTTGCGCGCGGCTCATTGCTGGAGCAACCGTAGATCCGCCCCCTCCCCCGCCGCCACGACGTTTGCGCAGCTCGTCATCGATGGAAGAGCGAACCGGCGTCGAGCCCGTGTACGGTTTTCCCGAACCAAGCGGAGATTTGTTACGCGGTTTGGGCCCGGGCTTTTGCCTCGGTCGGGTGCGAACGAAATCATCGTCCATCTGGCCCAACCGCAGCGCCCCGGCGGAATGATTTCGCCTCTTTTCCATCTCCTCAACAAGCGCGAGAAACCCTTGAAGATCAAACATCGGCCTTCACCCGCAACGATGCTTTCCGGCGCGCCTTCACACACATCGCCTCAAGCATGACCATCTGCTCGGCAACGATGCGGCTAAGGCGTTCGATACCGCCCTTCAGCGCGGCGTAACCGGGGCTGCGACCGGCATTCAACGCACGGGTAATCTGGTTGAGGTTGACGCCTGCCTTGCGCAATTGCGCAACGTTGGCGGCAAGACCAAGGGCTTCATCTCCACCGAGCGACGGTCCCATGCCCGCAGCCTCGCGCGCCAGGCGCCGCAAGATCTCGCTCGTGGATGCTCCGTTCTCCTCGGCAAAGGACGTCAGCGCGGCGAGTTCCGCAGCGGTCAGCCGCACGCGCACGGCGTGATCGCGCCTCGTAGAAGCTGAAAGCCTTGGTCGTCCACCGGCCATGAGGATCCTTTGACGTCTCTTGTTCATCGTTCCGGTCGCTCATGCGACTGCCGGAACGTTGTCTTTTCGCCCGCCTCGGGCACTCGCAGTTTTCGTACCACGAAGACTGCTATCCTGCCACCCAGATAATTCACTTTTTGATTTGTTTTCAGATACTTACAGTACTTCAAGTAGTAAATTGCTGCGGGTACGACGAGGCATACAGACAGCAAAATCTTCTGGAAGCACCATACTTCGCGCAGTAAATCCGCATCAGGAGCGGATTGCTTCGAACAGTGAAGGTAGGATCGGAGTTGGATGAGGAAGAAAGCGAAACGCAAGCAGAAGTAAAAAGCGGACTGCCGTAAAACAGGCTGTAACGAATTTGCTTTTCTGAGACATTCGGCTATATATGTTTCTCTGTGATCCACACGGAGGGACGCGTGACCATTATCGCTTTTGCGAACTCGAAAGGTGGAGCAGGAAAGTCCACGCTTTGCCTCCTCATCGCTTCAGAGTTGGCCCAGGCTGGCTCGCAAGTTCTCATCATCGACGCAGACGAGCAGCAATCCTGCACACAATGGGCCGCAAGGTGCGCCCAGGCCGGCACTCTTCCCAACGGACTAGCGGTTCGGTCAGCCACGACCCCAGAAGAACTTGTGGCATCGCTCAAAAACAATTCGGCCGATATCGTGATGGTGGATGTTCAAGGCTCGATGAACAAGACACTCATCGCGGCGATCGTTGCGAGTGACATCACGATCGTTCCCGCGAAGGCAAACGTCATGGAAATGGCTGAGACTGTGAAGCTGTTCGAATGGGCACAAAGCAGTCTGAAACGCGCACCTCTACGGCTCGTCTTGACACGTGTTGAGGGCATCGATCTCAACACCACAGCGTTCAAAGATGCGATCCAGCTGATCAGGCAGAACAATCTTCCTTCTCTCAGAACGTTTGTGCGCGCCCGCAAAGTCTACGAGCAATTCTCCAACAACGCCGGCACGCTCTCATCGATTGCCAGCGACCCTTCTAAACAGGATCAGATCGAAAAGGCGCGTGCCAACATCGCGAGCCTCATTGGAGACATCACTGCGATAATAGAAACATCGGCCCGGCCACAATGACACCAAAGCCAACAATCCCGACGACAAAGCGGAGTTTTGAGGGCCTTGACGAGCTGATCGATCACTCTATTTCGCAACAGAGCAAATACAGTAAGATGGACAGCCTCGCGGGAAACGTCCCGCCTTCTTTAGACTCCCCTTCTTGCAGCGAGCAGCGTGCAATCCATTCAGCTGCGCTCGAGCCTAAACAACCGATTTCAGCAACAGAGCCATCTGAGACTGAATTGGAGCGTCTTCAGGTCAAGGTTCCCAGCGACCTGCTGCTAACCTCTAAGATACATGCGCTGAGGAGGAAAATATCCTTGAGCAAATTAGTCGATCAGGCACTTCGACAGTACCTCAAACTCCCCCTCGAATAACCCCGGCCTCACGCGTGTACACGAGGCGGCACTTTCTGCGGAGATATCAGCATGCCGAAAAGTATGACGTGAAGGCGCTCAAAGACGTGGTTGTGATCCGCCGTAAGCGGCGCAAAGAGGGCATAGCCGCGAAAATCGAAGAGCATGAACAGAAGGTCTCTTAGTACCTTGAGCAAATCGACTGACAGATTCGGTTTCCCACGAGGCTCCGGAAATCCCTACGGCGCTTTGGTGAGCGCGGGTTTCCTCCGCCTGCTCCGTTCGCTTCGCTCTCTTCGGCCGCCGAAGCGCCGCCCTAGCGGCGCTGCGGCTGGAAAACCTTGTTCGGGTAGAGTCATCTGATTGCACGGCCCGACGGGCCGCAAGGACGGTTTCAAGAGATCCGTCGTCATCTGCGAAAAGCCCTCCCACGCCGGTCGACAATACAGCCGGAGCCGACCGTGAAATCAGTCGACGGGACCTTCGATCAACTTTGCGCGCCCTCGACCATCAGCTTTCTCAATGCGCAATTTTCATATGAAAAAGGCAATCCCTCGATAAGGAACGCTAGCTTTACCATTCCACCTAGAACGAAGTTCGGAGTGGTGGGGCCATCTGGTGCTGGCTTGGCTTTCCGGTCCTCGTTTTCGCTCACCTACCCAGCGATTTTACGAGGTGCCCCTTTAATCATTGAAACAACCATCTCCGCGACTTTGTCCATTTCGTAGGGTTTTTGAATGAAGACAGCTTCACCGGGCAGGTCTTCGTTCCGTAGATCGTGCCCTCCCGAGGCGATTATCGTTGGAACATTCATACGAGTCATTGCGATCATCCTTGCGAGATCCAGACCGTTTAGGCCCCCGGGCATGTCAACATCGGTAATGACTGCATCAACTCTTTGCTGTCCAAGCGCCGCGATAGCCTCGAGAACGTTTGCGGCTTCGACCACGTCAAAACCTTCTCCAACAAGCGTATCTGCAAGAACCATTCTGAGAATAGGTTCATCTTCAACTATCAAAATTGTACACTGGTACATGGGAAGCCTCCGCAGTTCGGTCACGAGATAACTCGTCCGCGCATGAATTGATCGCCCCCACTCCGGAGTATTTGAGATGATGTTTAATAAAATGCCAATGCAGTGGGATGAGGCAATCCAGAGGACCCTAACGGCTTTCTGGCAGTTATCGCGGACGCGGAAAGAGCCGGTAGATAGTGAAAAGCAACGCTTTTCTCTCTTGGCATCCAAAATTTCATGTGGAGGATTTAGATGACTTGCGGTGTCTGCACCTGGTGAGACGGTCAAAGACAATCTGGACTTATCGCCTTTAGCCAATCTCACCAATGCGTATACATGACTTGATTTTGTTCCTTTTTTGTTCTATGGCGAACCGATAAACTTGCCGGAGCTTGGAGTGCCCGAACGTCAGAAAATTCCCGCAAATTCTCAAGACACGACACTCGCACAGGTTAGACTACCGACTATTGAGATGGTGTGTGATCGGTGCAGCCGACGGGATCAGTTTGTGCGCAGTAAGCTCGTACGAACCTTCGGCGCGACGGCCCCATTTTCGATGTTGCGGCGCCGCTTGGCCATGGGATGCAAACGGATGACACACAAGGAAGGCGATCGATGCGAGGCCAACTTTCCCTTTCTCGATCAAGCAGTTGAGTGCGCGGGTTGCAGGCCCACGTAGTCAACAGGTTCACAACACACGATCCGGCTCGATTATTTCGGAGCCGGACCAAGTTCTGGAGGTGACATCACGCGGCGCGGCGTGGATGGTCACCCTCTTCGATCTCTTCAACGATCTTATCGACAAAAGCGTCGAGATCATCGGGCGACCGCGACGTGATAATCCCATGATCCACAACGACCTCCTCATCCAGCCACTTGCCGCCTGCATTTTTCACGTCCGTCTTGATGGATCCGTAAGATGTGACCTTTCGGTCTTTGACGGCATCTGCCTCAATCAGAAGCCATGGGGCGTGGCAGATAGCAGCGACAACTTTGCCTGATTTTGTGAATTCGCGCACCACGCGCATTGCGCCCTCGTCGGCTCGCAGTTTGTCGGGATTGATCTGACCGCCCGGCAGAACAAGCGCGTCGAAATCTCCGGTGACGACGTCGGTGGCTGCGAGATCGACGTCGACACTATCTCCCCAGTCAGTCTCGTCCCAGCTTTTGATCTGGCCGGTTTTGATAGAGGCTATCTTGACCTCAGCACCACGCTTCCTCAGTTCATCAAAGGGAACTCTCAATTCTGAACGCTCGTATCCATCCGTTGCCAGGATTACGATTTTTGCTTTGTCTATCGAAGTCATATCTATCTCCTCTTCGGTTCAGGAATTAGCGTTTCGGCACAACCTACGTGTCGACAAAAGGACTGAGGCCTCGTCTATGTGGACGTCGCCTTGCCGGAGCGCCTGCTAGAGGAACGTCACCTCAACGGCATTGTTCCCGGCTGACTGATTGGCCGAATCTCACTCATCATGCCTAAAGAGTATCGACGCTCTCAAAAATTCCGCGAACCGCGCCACGCGTCCCCCCGAGTAGACGTGCCCGTTGCGTTTTTACGTGAGGGAAAATTTTGCTTGGCCCAACATTTTCGGTCCTGAACTCTCAGGGTAGGGCCTCATGCGCGATCTTCTCACGGGCTGTATTATCTTAGGTTGTCTTCTGCCGATCACGGACGGGAGCTATGCGTATCTAATCTGGTATCACGACACGTTCTGACAGTTCGACAATCCGATCTCCACTGCTCAGTTTGCGACGGGAGAAGCGTTTTCTGTATCGGGAACACCGATCGACCGAAATGCCAAGCTCGGGCCGTGTCACGGCGCTTCGCTTCCAATCGTTTACCACACATCGACGGTTCGGTTTTGTCCCGCGGAAGAAAATCTTGAAAGCCCTTCAAGCTATCCGAACAAACCCTGAAATCAGAGGCCTTGCAAGCGGTTGAGGATATTAGACTGGTAGTTTCATCCTCTCTGACACCAGTTTCTTTGACAATCTTACGCAAGAAGCGCTTCGATCACGCATGTGACGCCGGTGGGATCGTAGCTGATTGTTGCTTGTCCATTGAGTTCGGCAGCAAGAAGCCTCTCGACAAGGCGAGTACCAAAGCCTTTTCGCGTTGGCACTTCCACGGGAGGACCATTTGTTTCCGACCACCGAAACATTAGCCGTCCAGAACCGTCCTCATATTCCCACGAGATTGAAATCAGTCCCTGCGAGACTGACAGCGCTCCGTATTTGGCCGCGTTTGTCGCCAGCTCATGGATCGCAAGCGCGAACGATACGACAGCTTTTTGCGGCAAGAGAACAGGACGTCCGTCAATCTCGAACCTCTCCTTAGGATATGGTTCCAGAATTTGCTTCACCAAAGCCGCTAAATCGGCGCGCTGCCAATCGCTGTGGGTCAAAAGTTCATGGGCGTGCGCCATGGACATCAGCCGAGCGTTGAACGAAGCGACGTCCTCCCGCCCTGTGTCGTCGCGGTCCAGTGTCTGCCGTGAGATCGCCATGACCGTTGCAAATACGTTTTTTACGCGGTGGCTGAGTTCACCGATGAGAACCTCTTGCAGACGTTCAGCGTCCTTTCGAGCGGTAATGTCCTGTGAGATTTTGGAGGCTCCAATCGCCTTTCCGCTGCTATCGTAAATCGGCGAAACGCTGAGCTGGACATCGACCAGATGCCCGTCTTTCTTTCGTCGCTGTGTCTCATAGAGATGGACCGTTTCCCCAACGCCGATCTTACGAAGGATTTCCGCCTCTTCGTTCCGCCTATTTTCTGGAACAAGCATCAAGATTGAACGGCCAATCGCTTCATCCCGCGAGTAGCCATAGAGCTTCTCCGCAGCAGCATTCCAGCTGGTGATCATCATATTCAGGTCGATCCCGAGGATCGCGTCGTTCGACGAAGCGACAATCGATGCGAGAAGCCTTTCTGCGTCTTGCGCTCTTTTGCTCGCAGAGATGTCGATCGCGATGAACCCAACCTGACGAACAGCTCCTCGTTCATCTCTCAGAGCAGACACTGAGATTGCAGTCCACAAGACCCTACCATCCTTTCGCAGGCACCTCTTCTCCATGTCGAAGCTTTCACCCGTTGAAAGAAGGTGCTCGAACCGGCGCTTCATCTCCGGCAGATCATCAGCATGGGTAAGGTCCTGGAATGACATACCCACAAGTTCGTCGTCCTGGTAGCCGAGCATTTCGCGGAAACGGCGATTGACGAGTGTCATTCTTCCTTCGAGGTCGGTCTGGCCGATGCCAGCAGCCGTCTGCGAAAAAAGGGCGCGCAGACGTTCCTCGCTCTGCTTGAGTGCAAGCTGCGATTGCACACGTTCTGTCGTTTCATTGACGATACAAAGAACGCCGCGGACTTTGTCCATATCGTCCTTGATTGGCGAATAGGATATGTCGAAAAAGACGTTTTCTGGATGACCATGGCGCTCGATGTAGAATGGGCGATCCTTAGCGGAGATGGTTTCTCCGGTATTCAGGACATGGCTGAGCAAGGGCTCGAGATCATCCCAAAGCTCGGCCCAATTTTCGCGGGCCGGCCGTCCGAATGCGCGCGGATGTCGTAGACCAATTGATGGTGCATAGGCGTCGTTATACAACGCAACGAAGTCTTCGCCCCAAAACACGACAATCTGCGCTTGGGACGGCAGCATAAGATTGAAAACAGCCCTCAGTGAGGCTGGCCATGTCGATGGTCGACCCAAGATTGTATCATCCCACAACCCGCTCTCGATCATGGCCGCGATACCTTGGGATTTTCTTGAACGTCCCGTCTCCTCGTCCAACGCCCGTGCCCCTCGAGTTTCATTTCGGCGAGATTTGAACGCAGAAAAGATAATTCTTTGGCGCAGCTGTGCAAGAGGTAAGAGGGTGGCACAATCCAATTTTTGCGACGATAACGACTGTTACCATGCCCATGTTAGCCCCCGAAAAATCACTCGGCGACCTTCAGCCAGAGGTTACGCTCGCACGCCGGTTTGAAAGCGGATGCGAGCAAGGCAGATTAGCGGCGCATTCACTCCCTGCAGCGGTGACGGACAGTGGGACCAAATATTCTCTCTGCACAAGTTTATTTCCAGGTTCTGAAAAACGAGCCGGCACCTTCGCTATGACGACGGCCAGTCGTTGGACGGCTCTTCGACCGAACGGGAGGGAGTCGCTTGCGGCGGGCCGTCTCTTAAAGCCGCAACTTCCTTCTCCATGACATAGATAATCGACAGTCGATCGGCACCCATGACGATCAGCTCATCAAGCAAAGCGGCAAGCCGCGGTTTTACCTCTGCCAACGCGGTTCGGTTATCTCCCATGTCTGTCTCCTCCTTGAGACCTATCCTCTTTAGCGATTGCGATTGCCTGACGCGATGGCCTCAGGCCACTCCTCTTCCGGCTTTTGCATCATCCGCCAGAACCAAACTAGCCGGTGGATCAGCGCTTTCGTCTCCCGAAAGAACGCTTGAAATGTAGCTCAGAGCATTCTTCATACCGTTCATTGTGTAGGGCTTTTCGATCGCACCAAGTGCACCCGCGAAGTCATCGGGTATCTTCTTGATGTTGCCGCTTACGAATACATACGGAACCTCTAACTTGGCCAACTCTCGGCCCACGTCGATACCGGTAGGACCGTCCTGCAAATGAATATCGACAAATGCGAAATCGGGGCGAGACGTCGCCATCAGTGTACGGGCCTGTTCGCTGTTCATCGCATGGCCGCTTACTTGATGGCCCGCCATTTCAACTTCGCTCTCAAGCTCCATGGCGAGAAGCATCTCATCTTCGACTATCATGACCTTCAATGCGTCTGCTCCTGGTTTTCATCAACGAGCAGTCTTACCTCGACCGTCGTCATTCCATTTTCAGTCTTACGCTCGATCTTTGCATTGAGCTGTTGGGCAGATGCATCGAGTAACATCTGCCCTAACTCCTCCGCTTCGGGATCCACTTCCGTCTGCTCCGAAGTGTCATTAATTCTGATATGGAAATGCCCGTTCGTGCGCCGGACCTCCACATGAATATCGCCACCACCCTCGCTCAATCCTCTTCGAACCGCATCGCCGACAATTTCGTTCACGATCAGCGAAAGCGGCGTGGCTTTGACGGCCGGCACGTAGACCGGAGAAAGGTCGAGCGTCAAACGGATATCCTTACGCCCGGTTGCGGAGACGAGATCGGTTACAAGCTCCCTGGTGAAGTCCGACATGTCAAACTTCGAAACGTCATCGAGCGTAAACAATTTACGTTGAACCGTGCTGAGAGCTTCAATCCTGTTGAGGACAGACATCAGCGATCGACGCTGGCTCTCGTCCTTCGTAACGCGCGCCTGCATCTTGACGATGGAAGCCATCGTTAGAAGGTTGTTCTTCACACGATGGTCGACTTCATGGACGAGCAGGGTGCGGGCTGTCACAGCAGCTTCAAGATAGGCTGTGTGTTTTGCCACCTCTTCCTCTGCCCTGTGCCGGGCAGCAGCCAGATCAGCCTCCCTGCTTTTGACATTTGTAAAGTCGAGCTGCGACGCAAAGAAGTACACAATGTTTCCTTCGTCATCACGCACCGGACTGATGAAAACTGCGTTCCAGAAAGATTCACCGTCTTTGCGGTAGTTCAATATATCGACAGCAATATCTTCCCCTGCCGAGATCGCGCTTCGTATTCTCGTTACCGTTTCAGGGTTGGTGTCCGGCCCCTGCAGGAACCGGCAATTACGTCCAACGACTTCGTCGTTGGAGTAACCGGATAATCTAGAGAACGCCTTGTTGCAGAATATGATAGGATTGTCGCGCTGGTGGGGATCCGTAACGATCATTGGCATTCGTGTCGCCTTAAAGGCCGCCGCGAACGGGTCCTCGCTTACATGTCCTGCGACGAGACGATCGCCAGCATCGCGAGCGTTGGTTTTTGACTGATCCTTTTTGTTTGCTGGCATCCTTGGTCCTAAATTTTGCTTCGACGGATGAAATGGAGCCACCGCCAAACAGGTTCCGTAACCACAACAATTTAGCCTTTCACGTTCCCTTCGAACGGAGGGAAGCGCTCTTGGGGGCCGCGTATCCATCGATCGATGCAAACTCGCGCTCATCGACGACGCGAAGTCTGACGTCTGGGGTATCACACGTCCACAACCAAACCTTTAGGCGATGTCTAGTGGAGGCTACAAAGTGCTCCCAGCTGGGGAATGGAGGTATTGCATAATGTGTAAACCGTCACGCACAGACGTATGTCGTTACGAAGCCTTATTCTGCTCCGGCGGCACGCTTCACATGGTCGAAACCACTGGATCAGGGCAAGAAAAAAGGGCCGACGGAAAACCGCGGCCCATAAAGTATGAAGGTCAAAAAACCTCCAGAGGGGAACAGCTGACACGCGGAAAACTGGGAGGAGACCGCTATCTGCATCAGCTATAATCATAATGCCTGTTTTCTGATCGTGTGGAAAACAAAAATTGTGCAGTGCAGCTATGCGGTCTCCGCTTGGCTCCCTGGTATCTCCATGTCCGCAGCTAAGAGCGCTTCTGTTTCACCTCCCTCGCGATGCTTCTCAACAGGGTCATCTGCGAATGCGAAGCAGGTTGAACCGTGACAGCACGATCAATCTCGTAGTCGGCCGCCTTTATTGGCGCCGTTAGGTCTTTTTCGAAATTCAAAGGTATCTCACTTTGGCGACATTGAGTTGACTCATGAAACCCGAGGGTTGAACAGCGATGTGCATATCCCCGATCCCCTTTAGGGATGACAGACAACAATGTGGAGGCGATCGAGAAACGAACGCATTCCTTTATGGGGTGGGTGCGTTTTCTGACTGTCTCGACGCAGGTAAAACGTTTAATCCGGTTCGCGACGTATTTTAGAACATTCAAACATTGCCGGAACTCTCACACCATTCTAGTGTTCCCGGGCAATTTCAGCACCAAACGGGATCACAAATGGCTAACGGCACGGTAAAGTTTTTCAACGACAGCAAGGGTTTCGGCTTCATCACCCCGGAAGATGGCGGACAGGACGTTTTCGTCCACGTCTCCGGACTTCAGCGGGGTGGCACTCTGCGCGATGGCGACAAGGTCATCTACGACCTCGGCCAGGATCGGAAAACAGGGAAATCCAAGGCTGAGAACGTCGCCGTTCTCTAATAAGTTATCTGTCGTTAGAGTCTTGAACGGGCGCTAAAGCGCCCGATCTTTTTTGCGATAGATCGATGAGGCGACCCAAGCGGATCTACGAGACAACTCATCCGCTTCTTTGCTCCTGACGACCAAACGACCTGAGATAGACAAACTGGCGGCCATAAACGAACGATTGAATTCGTAATCCGTCGGCTCGTCACCCAAATGGACAACTTAGATCCGCCTCTAAAATGGTTTATAACATCACGACCACTCGCTATCGATAAATCAGTTCGTAAACGTTGAGAGGTGTGCTGTGAAAACCGCTGTTCCTGATCGTTATTCGATCGAAGAACTGCAAGAGGCGTTCGGCGTGAGTTTGCAGCAGGCGATCGCGATTTACGATAAGTTTGCGGGCGACAAATCTCAGACCGACAAGATGATGAGACGGTATCCGCACACGGCGGACGTTAAGGAAACAGGGGGCTAACCAAAGGCGCAGGCCTATGAGATCCCGGCTCTTGAGCAACGTCCCGGTCTCGTCAGCTCTGTAAAAAACTCACTGATCGAAAGTGTGCGCGAAAATTAGTGGTTCGTGCGAACATCGGACCAGAGTTTTACCTCATCGCTCGCCTGGTCGAGAATAAAATCACCCTTGTCAGTCGTTACCGTAACGAGGGCTGTGGACCGCACTCCGAAGGAAGCTCTTTGCAAAGCGCATGATGACCAATCGGTGGTATGGATCTGCGAGCAACCTTCATAGCCCGGTCATTTTGATTTTCTGCTGCAACTGACTGGATTAACGAAATGAGTATGGGAATAATGCAGAGCGCTCTAACAATCATGATTATCGGCCCAAACTGATGCAAAACCAATTTTGCGCGGAGTGGTTAAGCCATGCAATACACGGCCGTCAAACGTCTCGAAGCGGAGAGGTTTCACGGTGCCAGTTGCACTGGCGATCTCCGCTCTCTACTGTGAGTAAATTATACCCGTAGGTCGAACGGAAAAAAATTAATGGCTACTGGCACAGTTAAATTCTTCAGTGACGAAAAAGGCTTCGGATTCATCGTACGCGACAATGGAGAACCAGATGTCTTTGTCCATGTTTCCGGGCTGCAGAGTGTTGAATCGCTTCGCCCAGGTGACAAAGTGACTTTTGAACTCGGTCAGGATCGCAAAACTGGGAAAGCAAAAGCAGAAAACGTAGCGCTCCTATAGGCCCTGCTTTACCTCGATACTCTTAGGTAAAGAAATGCCGAGTTGAGAAACGTTTCAGCGCGTTGTCTTCTGTAGCCTATATATTTGCAAGTAAAACATGCCGGCTCAATCTGATATCCATTCATGCTGACCTCCTGTTGGCTTCACCATTTGCTCGCAATAGCGCCATCACCATCGGTCCAAGCGAAAACTCTCCCTTCTCCGCCCGTCTCGTCAGATCTCGGAGATATCCGCCAGCGGAATTGATGTGCCCTGCCCTTTCGAGGATACATGCGATCGCGACCGCTGCATTTTCGGGCCCCATACTCTCGCAGGCGTCCTGATATGCAGATGGGCTGACGCCAAGCATCGATCGGACGACAACAGCCGCGGTCATCAGGTCGCGCCAGCTCCCAATCACCCCGCCGGGACCATAATCGACGATTTGTGGGCACGCCTTCAACACGACTCCCAGTGGGAAAGCCTTCAGCGTCTCTCTCTTCGGGTCGTTCTGGTACTCAGGTTTTGCCCCCTGCTCCGTTTCGGAGCCTGGTTCAAGTTCATTGATGGATTCGGTATTTGAATTCTGTATGTGGCGGTCATTCTGACCATCATTGGCGGTCATATTTTCAGATTTTAGCTGAACTTCCAGCAAGTTGACGACTTCTTCGCGCAACATCCGCATTTCTTCGAGGATGGATTCAACGAGAAGTCTGTCAGGATTGCGCGTCAGGCGCCCAACCAGAGCAAGATACATCGCCTCGACAGCGATCCAGTCGCCGTCAGCGCCCTCATCAATGGCGGCCGAAATGAGCTTACGGACGTCACGACGGCAGATCGTCAGCGCTTCCTTGGCCCGCTTCATCAGTCTGGCTTCTTCAGCAACCTTCTGAGCAAGGTGAGCGAGTTCCTGGGCACGTGCAAGCATTGGAGCAAGGCTGAAGCCGAATGCTTCCTCAATCTCCCCTGTCCTATCACGGTGCGCATAACGCTTACCGTTCGGGCTGTCGTGTCTTTCGATCAGACCGGCATCAACCAACGCAGCCAGGCTACGCCGGAGCGTCCTGCCGGAGATGCCGTGCGAGCGAACAGACAACTGAGCATTCGACGGAAACACCACGAGAGATGTTTCAGACGTCAGATCCGTCTCCGGATAAAAGGTCAGGAGAGCATTGAGCACCGACAACGCGCGGTCCTGCACACCGAGTGCTTCGCGTGCTTCACACGCGTCCCGAAACACTTTCCACTTATCTGCGGTCCTGCCCTGTGGCAGTTCATTGGTTTCGAGCTGCCGTTTCACGAGCGCAAGCTTCGCCGGCCGCCGCCCGAAAGGCGTCGTCACACTTCCAAACTGCATTTTTCCTTCACCTTTCATAAGGCAAAAGAAGTCCGCTCACCAAAACGATGCCAAAGACTCTTGACTGGGATTCGTGAAAATGCGATTCTCGTTCTTGCTACAGAATTGAGGAAGGCTTCCACGACGGAAACGTTTGGGGGCCTTTTTCTTTTGCTGGTTTAGTCTCCTGTTTTTTCCTTTTCTGATCTCCTGAAAGCCGCATAAAGGCTCTCCAACTGAGATGAAATGTACTCTGCGAACCTGGGACCGTCCTTGGCTTCCACCGAAAGAACGCCTTTCTTCGCTGTCTGACTGAACTGAACCCTCACCGTATTGTCCGAGGCCGGCGACCAAGCAAAGCTGTTCACCTGCGCCGACACGTTTGCGGCGGTTTTGCCGGGCTTCTTGAAGGCTTCGGCAAACGCAAGCTGAAAACGCTCTTCGCTCGTAGCCGCCAGCGCTTCTCGAGATTTCAGTATTTCCAGGATTGCAGATATTCTTGAGGCGTCCAGCTTCTCAGCGAATTCCATCCAGCGACGCCGGCCAACATTTGGTGCAGCACCGATTGCCTCAATAAGCGTCGTTGGAACCTGCTTCACGACACTCAACATCTTTGAGAGGGCCGCTTTATCGACCCCCAAAGCGGACATTATGATTTCGCGAGTGAACGACCGGTCTTCCAGCTTTGCAGCAAAGAGAGCTCGTTCGATGTACGAAAGATTGGTGCGTGAGTTGTTCTCTTGCCCTTGGCTAACAACAAGCTGGTCGTCTGTGAGGTCGCGGACAACCGCTCTCACCTTAACCTGAAGCCGGCGCACTGCCGCCAAGCGTCGGTGCCCGTAAGCGACTTGGAATCGGCCTTTCGTCTCGGGGTGAGGGCGAACAAGAATAGGAACCTGCTGCCCATTTTCACGAATTTGTTCGGCGAGCTCGGCAAGCTCCGTTTCATCAAGGGCAAGGCGATCGCTCACAAACGAGGAGTCGATCAGGGTAGGATCGAGCTCAATGATTGTTTGACCTTCAGCGAGCTGTTTCTCAATCCCGTGCGCACGCTCCATAGTCGACGTGATATTGCTGAGCGATTTTGTAATCCCGCCGATCGGCCCGGTTGGGCGCGGCGGTGGGACAAAGCCTGCAAGAGGGCGACCAGAAGTATTCGGCGATGGCGAGGAAACGACAGGTCCAGATTCGTCGGACACGCCAATTAGATTTTTTCGTGCCATCTATTATTTCCTTCCCCAGACGGCTCGCATCAAGTCTTCGATTTCGCCGTTCACGGCACCCAAGGATTCCATCGCGCGGTCATAGGTGCCGCGAGTGAACTGGCTCCTATCGACTTCGTAGAGGGTTTGCTTGGTTACGCCGGCATCTGAAATCGCCGTGGATTTCAACATCGGGTTCTGAAGCATTCTGTTTCCAAAAATTGCTCTCATAAATCCCGACATTTGAGCCTGAGGGCCGTCATTAGGCTCGTAACGTGTCAGCAGGTATCGCATCCAGTCGTAACTCGTACGGCCACCTGCATTCTCAACGACGCTCATCAGTTCGCTCGTCATCGAGAGAAACTGCGACATCGACATGACGTCCAGCATCTGAGGATGGACCGTTATAAGAACCGAGGTTGCAGCGCAAAGAGCGGACATCGTTAGAAAGCCCAGCTGAGGTGGGCAGTCGATAATGACCACATCGTACAAGCTCTCAATTTCTGAAAGTGTCTCACCAATTCTTGCGAAGAACATGGTTGCTGCGCTACCGCCCGCCATATAGCGAGGCGTCTCGTGCTCAAACTCCATGAGTTCAAGATTGCCAGGAATAATGTGGAGATTCGGCGTATACGTTGATCTCACGATCGAGGAGATTGGCTGAGGATCTTCGTAGCGGATGGCGCCGTGAAGTGTCTCCCCCTCCCCGACATCCAACTCAGGCTGATGTCCAAACATGGCGCTGAGTGAGGCTTGAGGATCAAGATCAATCGCAAGCGTCCGGTATCCGCGAAGCGCAAGATACTGAGCAAGATGCGCGGAGGTGGTCGTCTTAGCAGAGCCTCCTTTGAAGTTCATTGCCGCGATGACTTGAAGCTTTTCGTTTCCGCGTCTGTTCGGGACGTATTTTGGCGAGCCATTTTTAACGTCAAGCGCAGCCCTGATCAGATCCATATCGGTAGGGCTGTACATTCTGCGGCCGTTGGCCAATGGCTCCGGAACGTTGATTTCAGCGGCGATCTGTCGGAGATATGTTTCACCGATTCCAATGAGACCTGCGGCTTCACTGGGAGTGAACTGACGGATCGATTTCTGGGCGGTCGGGGGGAACACGCGAGCCTGATGGAGCTGCAATTGCCGTTGAAGCTCGGCTGCATCCGCAGCAAGCGTCGTCGGCAGATGCTCTGCAACGGAGTGTGAAGATACGACTTGCAGCATTGAATTCCCTCAGCAGCGCAGTTTTGACAAATCAGCCTTGAATTGCGCAGCTACGATAATCTCCGATTCGTAAACAATTTACAAATGGGTAACTATACGGGCTTTGAGTTGTCCGCGGACAACTGATGTCGAGAGGCATTCCACCCGCAAAGTTGTCCGCGGACAACCGACACCAATCTGAGAAACCCGATTAGCACTTCTCGGTGGAAGAACACGTCGAAGAAACCACAGCGAACGCAACGCACGAGAAGTCTCGCCTACCCCTGCACTGATCCCGGCTCTAACCAAGATACCGGCGCAACAAGCTGCGCGCACAAAACGCCAATGCATGAAGAGGTTGTAGTGCTGGGCGGGTGGGAGGTCGAGGGGCGGCGCTTTGGGGGAGCCCTTCGTAGGCGTTGTTCATCGTAAACCCGGCCAGAGGCAGCGCCGCATCTCCTGCATGGCGCGCTTTACAATTGTAAAGTTCGCAGTCGATCCAAGAAAACCTTTACGGAATATCCCTGGTCGAAAACTATTAGTCTCCTAGCGAGACTGGTAACGACCGGCCAACCACGGCAAGCTAAGTCCCGGGCAGGGTGTAACCGTCGACTTTTACATTGACCGCCATTTAAGGCCTCGAAACTGATTGGCCTCAAAGAAAGCGATTGGCTGCCACGTGCATGGGGTCTCCCCTCGTAACATAGGCGATAAAGACTAGAGGCGACGACCGCACGTGGATCCATACCGCCATCATTCCGATCGAGCAGGTTCGCGCAATCGTTGCTCAATTCAAAAACGCCTCGTAGTGTATCGACGCTTGATTTCCGACAGCCCGCAAAAACCAAGCAATCGCAAAACGACCGTAACAGGCTCACCATGCGGTATTTCGTATTGCGGCCTACTTCTCTATCGCTAGACCACATTAGAGAGGGAATTCTGGGGGGTTCGAGAGTTTCTCAAAGAAACACGCCGTTGTCCCCCAACGTGAAAGTCGCCGATGAATGGCCGCGATTGGGCGGTTGATAGCTCCAGTGGCTGGGGCTTTGAGGATGCCCTTCGAAAGCGGCCGGGTTCCTCGAAAACCCGGCCAAAGGCTGTACTGCATATCCCGATGCAGCCCTCCCCTATTCCAACAATGTCCGAAGTTCCCCGCGGGGAACACTGAAGGTCACACACTTAGGTGTAGCAAAAGCGGGCGGGTGGGGAGGTCGAACGGCGGGGCGTCAAGGGAGCTCCTCGAAAGCGGCCGCGGACAACTGATGTCCAAAAGGATTCCAGCCGCAAAGTTGTCCGCGGACAACCGACATCAGTCTGAGAATCAGATCCGCACCTGACGGCGGAAAAACGTGACAGAAACCACAGCGCACGAGAAGTATTGCCTAGCCCCGCACTGAGCCCGGCTCTAACACCATAGCGGGACACCGAGCTGCCCGCAAAACACGCCAATGCACGAAGAGGTTAGATTGTTGGGCGGGTGGGGAGGTCGAGGGCAGGGCTTCAGGGGAGCCCCTCGAAGGCGGCCGGGTTCCTCGTAAACCCGGCCAAAGGTTGCGCCGCATCTCCTGACGCTTCCCCTTCCCTCTTCTAACAATGAACCGCGACGGTCAACCCGCTCAGTTCTGAAAGTTGGACAGCGATCACTTCCGCAAGATCGAGCGTGCTGCAATTGGTGATCGCCACGCATCCGCTCGTAATGAGGTGGCCATAGACCGTGAAAAACTCTGCCTCATCGCGGACAACTCCACCGACCACATAGCTATCGTCTGTGCCCTCCTCCGCCACATCAACACAGCCATTGATTTCCAATGCATCAGAAAGACACCAATTCGGCCCTCCGAGATCCGTGCAGCAGTTGAGCGAAGCAAAGGGTTCGAATGAGATTTCGGGGCGCATCAGCCTGCGCCCTTCAATTCTGCCATCTTGGCACCCAGCAGCCAGAGCGCCTTGTTCAGCTTGATGTCCTGATCGATGCCCGTCACGGCGCGAGACCTTACCTTGCGGGGCCGTCCAAGGTCGTCGCGACCATAAGCGCTGATACCGCCCTTGATCGCATTCTCCTGAACGACATTCCATGTGGTCCAGAGATCGTCAGCAACATCACCGGTGCGGCGTTGCTTCAAAAGCTGTGAGGGCTGTACCGGCGTCTTCGTGTCTCCCTGCGTATCCCCGAACCGTAGCAGGTGCGCGCTCTGCGCAAGGATGTCTTTCTCATCGCTGTTGAGACGCATGTTTGACCAGTCTTGTGGGGCGATGAGTGCGTGCTCTGCAGCTTTCAGGACGGTGTATGTCGCATCGATCACTTTGCCATGCACGTCGCCTGAATGGCGCACCTTGGTTTCCTCAACAATGCCTGTCTGCGCGACAAGCGAGTTGAGGCAACGGACGCGGAACAATCCAGCCATCAGTTCATAGGCACTCGTGCCATCGTTGGCGTTTTTCAGGAGGATTTCGCAGACGGTATCGCCGACATGATAGGTGTTGCCATCGTCGACGCGGCGAAGGCGGATCAGGTGCTTGGTGAATTCTGCTTTGCCCTCGGTGCGGGTCGCAGACTGCTTGACGCCAACCGGCACAAACCCTTCCTTTGTCAGCCCACGCAGGATCTCAATTGTGGGTATTGGCTGAAACCGTTCTGAACGGCTTTCATGGGCTGAGAGTGCAAAGATCGACGGCGCGACTTTGCGCATTTCGTCTTCCGTCATGGCGCGGCCAGTGTCGAAACGTGCAGTGTGTGTGTAAACGGTCATGATAAATCTCCAACGGTTCCCAAATCCAAGAGACAAGCCCCGCAGTGGGCGAAGCCTTCACCCACCGTTCCGGTGGATGTGCCCCTCACATCCACCGGAACGAAGGGGGAAGGGCGTAGCCCGCTCCCGTTGCTGTGCCGGGCTAGTCATGGGTCCGCCCGGCTGAAAACCGGAAGCTTCGCAGCGTCAGCGGTGAAAGCCGGTTTTCTGACGGACGGACAGGCGGAGCCTGCTTGCCCATTGGCGAGGCCGGCACGGCATCGTAGAGCGGGAAAATCAGACTGGGAGGAAGGGCATTAAGCAGAGCGTATGCTCATTGCTGAAGGGACCGCTGAAGCGGTCTCCCCTCCTCTTTCAAAACAACATCACCAGAATGAATCGTTGCAGCCGCATCGATTCAAAACTCTCATTGGACGTGGAGCGGTTGTCCGAGGACAATCGCGTCCATGATCAACGTTCCCCCACCCTTCTATGCTGAGCGTATCGACGCTTCCTGCAATATGGCGCGCTTCTACACGATCGAGATATCGCACGACCTGTTCGGGCACCTTTGGCTGGAACGGCGCTGGGGCCGCATCGGATCGCGTGGTCAAATGAAAGTGGAGCATCTGCAGAACCCTGAGGCTATTGCAGAGCGGATAGAAACGCTGGTGCGCCAGAAAACAAAACGCGGCTACCGGCCGAAATAACCCTGGCCGTCCAGGACAGAGATTTGAGAAGAGCGACAACAGGATGATGCCCCCGGCTGTTGGGCCGGGGGCCGCTGATGTTAATCCCACGGGATGACCGCCATCAGGTCATCATCGTCCTGTCCTGGGAAGCGTCCGAGGTTGGCGTTGAGCTTTCCGTAACCGGTGTTTACGGAGAGGGTGAAGTAGTCGCCACCTTCGCGGTTCTGCTTCTTCCAGATGCCGCCGATTTCGACACGGCGTCCTTTGGGCGATTTGGCGAAGAGGCGGTAGACCGGCGCCTTGGCGTTGGTGCTGTCGAACTCTTCACCGACGATGTCGAGGTCGTAGGCGACGGATGCGATATTGCCGGAAAGTGTGTTGTCTGCGTTAAGGCGGATGAAGTTGACGAGATCGGTCATGGCAGTGTCTCCTTGGTTTGCGTTGCCGATGGTCACGATCAAGCGGCCGGACGACAGTCAGCACAAATGCCAGGGCATTTGTCGCGGGGACTGCACCTGCAGGGGCGTAGCGTCAGCGGAGCGCCGCTGGCAGGCAGGAATTTGTCTCGCGAGGAATGACATCAGTCAGGGGAAATTCGTGCCTGCCAGCGGTTGCCGTCCGACTGGCCGGCTGCAGTGACCTCATCAACTAAGGCAACGCAATCCAGGGAGAGACTTTGGCGGGGTTCGGAGTTCGTCTCATCTACTTCAATGCAGACAACATTCCGACCGGCGGATCTGGTTTCCATCGTAACCGTTGATCGTCACGCCGGTTTTGAGTGCGCCATCCATGTCAGGGGCCCGTATCCTCGCTCTCTCAGATTGCCAAGACATACCGTCGAGACATCGGCGGCATCTGGAAGAAAGAGCCCGTCCCGACCGGTCTCCACTATCATCGGCATATCGCTGGCACGGATAGCGAACACAACATCAAGGTTCGCCTGCGGACGACATGCCACCGTGCGCGTTACCAACACTGAACTGTCATCTATGCCGCCGGTGGAGAGCCGGGGGCATCATCCTGCCGTGCGCGGGCTTAAAAACCGGAGCGGGCAGGGGTGCGCGAGGGGAAGGGCCGAAGGGGGTTCCCCTCGCCCCCATAGGAACCTCGGCGGGGTCGCTCACCTCCAAGCATGTCCACCCCGTACCTGAGCCGCCTCCTGACTATCGGTCCGTTTTTAAAACTTATTGCAAGACAACCACCATCATCTCAAGATGGTGCGTGCGCCTTGGCTGTGACATCAACGCCAAGCGCTCTCATGACCGCCAATGTCGTCTTGAGGGTTGGATTTCCACGCTCACTGAACGAGCGATATAGTTGCTCGCGAGACAGTCCTGTTTTGCGCGAAATTTCTGACATTCCCTTGGCGCGCGCAACAACACCCAAGGCTTTCGCGATATAGGCCGCATCGCCCGTCTCGAAGGCATCGGCCATGAATGCCGCGATTTCCTCATCGTCCACGAGCGCAGCGGCAGGATCGTAGGTGCTCAGTTTTTCCGTCATCCTATTCACTCCATTCTTTGGCAAGTTTCTTTGCCTTGGCGATGTCATTGCTCTGCGACCCTTTGTTCCCGCCGCATAACAGCACAATCAGGACATCTCCGCGCTGTTGGAAATAGACGCGATAACCGGGTCCGTAGTGAATACGCAACTCGCTGACGCCTTCACCGACTGGCTCAACATCACCCGGCAAGCCCGCCGCCAACCGCATCAAGCGCGCCGCGATCATCGTTCTTGCTCGTCTGTCGCGTAGACGAGCTTCCCACTTCGCAAAGGTCGACGTCTGCTTTAATTCGATCATGTCCAGAGTGTAGTCTATAAACTACACCTTATCAACTAGTTTCGGTAATTCCTACGGCCGCAAACACGTTTTGTTGCAGGATGCCGGTCGCAGTGGGAGGAACTGCGACCGGCGACGACTGAACTCTTTCAGCCGCCTCGGGGTAGGAAACAGAACCGGTTTCTTCGTATTCGCCCGCCATATCGTCAGCCACGTACGAATGATCCTGATCGTTTTCAAGGTCTTCATCGGACAGCGACTGCACGCCGGTTGCTCGTTCGTCCGTTGTCCTGATGGCAGAGCGAAGAGGGGAGGGGAGCCAGCCGGTTCCCTTGGCCTGAACCTCGGCATAAGCGGCGGCTTCGGCCTTCTTCATGCGGGCAAGGTCGCTTGCGAAGTCTGGCCCCTTGATGTCCGAGAGGACAGCTTCGATGCCATCGCAAGTGATTTGACTGAAATAGGTCTCGGCCGTCGCCTCGAAATAGTGCGTCATGTCGAGGTCGAGCGCGTCGGCCGACAGTTCGGCATGGGCGCGCTGGGTTTTGCGAAAGTCGTGCTTGTCCTGTACCGCATCGATCGACTGTGCGGCGGCAAAGGCGAGAAGCTCTACAAGCTCATATTGGCCCCTGAACATTAAAGGGGCACAGATATACGGTTGGGGGGATCAGACCGGGAACGGCAGGGATCGGAAGCCGGAATCGTCGAGCGTCGGGTTGTCTTCCCATATGTAATCGCCGGTGAGATTTACGTGCTCCCAGCTGAGCGGCGACAAACTCGATAGCAGATGATTGGGGACACTCTGCCCAGCTCCATGCAAGGCATCGACGACGCGGCCGGTGTAGATCGTGTTCCAGTGGATGATGGCGGTGACAACCAGGTTGAGGGCGGATGCCCGTATCGAAAGGTTTTCCTGGCTTCGATCACGAAAGCGGCCAAGGCGATGGAGATTGATGCAGCCCGTCCGATCAGGCATGTTCGCTTTGGAGACAATCTTCCCGCCCTGAACTTTCTCGAACTCGGTGATTTTGGGATTGGCATAACGGCTCTGATATGAAGCCGGGATGTAAGGGGGGGGGGGCGGCATATTGTCGGATTTCATGAGGAGCGTATATCAAGATTGAAGTCATCTATAACCGGTCCGGTTTCGGTGCCTACTGTCGACGTTTCAAGCCCTACCGAGTTCTTCTGGTTTCACCCGAGCGCATCCGCCAGAGCTTCTTTGCCCGCGCCCGCCATCAGTTGCAGGCCGAATTGGATACCCTCCTGCCATGCCGTGCCACGATCCCACGCTTCACGATAGGCATCTGACAACGCATAGCCCTGTCTCGTATCGACGAGCGCCTCAAAGAGCAAGGAGGCCTGCTGGATGTCTTTATCCCGCTTCGCGCGTCCAAGACCATCTGTACGCCGTCGAGAGGCCACGATCAGCTTATGAACGGCGTACCGCTCGGGAGCTGGAACATTCACGGTCACGCCCTCTCGGTGCAAAAGCACTGTCCTCACCGGCTCGTAAATCAAGTAATCAAGAAACCTCAGGTTCTCCGCAGACGCGCCACCCAGAGCAGGCATGGGCGAGGGTTTACCGGTGTAGTCATCAGAACCCCGATTGCTGGTCAAGAATTCGACACGGTAATTCACCGAGTTTGTAAAGGCTGAAACCTTCGCCTTGTCTGCCTGATGCGGGACGGCTCGGAATGTCGGATCGACAGATTGCAGGACTTCTAGGACTGGCGGCAAGCTGTCTTCGACCTCGGCCGAGATAGCAAAATCCTGCGCAAAGTCCGCGTCACCGGTCTGCATCACGGAATTAGGGAGCCGGACACCAAGCAGCCCCGGATAGCAGCTGAATGCCACAGAGCCAATCAGGACCGCACGGAGACGGAAAATTCCAGCGTTAGCGAGGGCTTTTGTCACCTCGCCCGCGAAACGATCAGGGGAAGCCATGCCACCGCTGCGAAGGAGCATCCCGACGAGCTTGCGCCGCTCCCGGATGTCGTCTTTGACTTCCTTATGCTTATTAACTCGGGCTGTGATCTCTTCGTCGGTTTCAGGCCCAACATACCGCCGCCTATCACCGTCTTCGGTCGGGTATTCGAAATACCAGTAATTGCGACCCTTCACGGGCACCGAGACGAACCGACCGTTCAATGGGAAGTCTGCCTCGAATTGGGCGTCAAACGACCGCTGCACGAGTTCGGCGAACGCTGTACGATACACCAGGTCGATTTGCTTCATCTGTCTACAGCTCCGTTATACGGAAACGACTGATTCCTTATAACTCCACGCTATAAGGTTTTTGACTTTTCCTTATAACCCTTCCGACCAAACTGCGCAACAGATTGAGAACGCCGAGTGCTCGCCCTTGATCGCCATTGGATGGAGCAACTGGTATAACCGCATCGAAGCCCGGCTAGAAGTTATAGAAGTCGCGCGGCCTTACCACTGCGCCTCGTGGCATTGTTGTAATAGCTCGAGGCCTGCTGAACCGAACGGTGTCGTGACTGTTCCATCGCCTCGGGGAGGGAAACGCCACGATTGGCTGCTTCGGTCAGATAACCGGATCGAAGCCCATGGGCGGAAAAGTCTTGCGGATTTAATCCGGCCATGACTGCCCTCTGTTTGAGGATAGCGTTGACCGACTGCGGATCAAGGCCGTGGTAGGAAACGGTCCCCCATCGCCCGATGCCGCGAAACACGCTGCCACCGTCAATCTTCGCCGCCGTCAGCCAGGTTTTGAGAGCCTCGACCGGTCGACCGGTCAGATAAACAACCTCATCCTCTTCACCGCTGGCCGTCTTGGTGCGGCCAAGATGAATGGCGAGAGAGGGGAGGGGAGGGCCGTCTTTTACCGGGATCGGTTCCTCTTCAGTCAATTGCTGGCAGCGCAGACCAGCAATCTCGCTGCGGCGCCGGCCGCCAGAGGCAAAGGCCAGCATCAGCAAAGCGCGATCGCGCAAGTCACGGATATCATCCGACGCGCAGGTCGCCAGAAGTTTCTCCAGAACATCGCCAGTGACGGCCTTGGCGCTTTTGCGCTTGCGGGGACGCGGTGTCGCACGGACGGCGAGACGGATGGCTGATTTCAGGGCAGGGGAGGCGAAGGCGCCGTCGAGACCGCGCCATTTCGTCAAGGTTGACCACGACGCCAGACGCCGGCGAACGGTGTCTGGTGCGTGCGGTCCGACCGCTCGCAAAAATCCCTGCTCTCGGAGATTGTTTGTCACATCCTCTGGCATACCGTGGCCCGGATCGGCCTTCTTCTTTTCCGGATCCCACAGATGGTGGGCAACAAATTTCAGCAGCAGCGCCTCGGGTGCCGGCCAGACCAGCGACTGTCCGGTCGCTGCCACCGACCATGCTTGCAGATAAGCGAGATCCGATGTCAGCGCGCGCAGCGTGTTGTCGCCCATGCCCTGGTTGACCAGATGCCGCAGCGTCGCGACATCTTCGTCCGACAACAGTTCGGCGAGTTCATCGCGTCGCTCGATCGGTAGGACGGCAGCGATGGTGTCGAGTTCTTGTGCTCGAAGATCGACAGAGGTGCGAGCATTCTTTGTCATTGCATTGACGATGCAGGATGGAGTTTCAAATCTGTCTGCCCAAAGTCTTCTCCCTTGAATAGCAGCGGTGCTTTCGAGACTGCCGCGACGGCGTAGGAATAACAGTCGCCCATGTTCAGATTGGCCGAGTGACGTCCCTTTCCAAATCGGTCGAATGCCTTTTCGGCGGCGTAATAATGCCGCTCACCGAAGTCGACCGCTGTGACATTTGGCAGATCCGCAAGCTGTTTTATAATCGCCCCTGCATTGGTAAAGCCTTTACCCGTCAGCACCATTCGCGCTTCGAGAAGGGTCGGCCAACCGACCAGGATTTCTTCTCGACTGAAAAGTGAGTGGAACAGCTCCGCTTCGGGCTCATTAAGCGATGTCGCGACTATCGCTGATGTATCGATGACAATCATATCGGCAGGCCGTTTTCGTCATAGAGATCATCATGCGCGGAAGTGGTGCCCTGTGGCACCGAGCGTCTGCCTTCAGCCATCAGGTCCCACAGGGCATTCGCCGGCGTCTGGGCCGGCTTTTCCCGCAGTTCTTGTTCATAGCGTTCGAGCGCCAGTTCAACCAGCCTGTTGATGGGTTGCCCGGTCCGGCGTGCGAGTGCATGCGCCAGATCTCTCGCTTTGCCGCTGCGGATGGACAGCTGTGGTTCGGACATGGCGTTCCTCATCAGTTTTGAGAGCTCAAACATAGCGTTTGAAACCCGAGATGGCAAGAAACTGACCGGAGATGGCTGACCAACGATAACTGTTTCAAGTTTGTAGATTTGTCGATTGACTGGTCGCCATGCACTCGAGGACTACAGCGCCCTGCTTGAAGGCCGGGGTAGAGCGCCAGCTTGGCAGCGTCGTTTGCACAAGACAATCAAGGCAGAGAAACCGGGACCTAGACGGCCTTGCGGCTGCCCATTCACCCGAATTTGCCGGATTCTTTGGCCGAAATCAATCTACCATCGATAAGAGTTACTTATCGATGGTTATAATGCCAACCAGCAATCATACCATGTGAGGAACCATAAGATTCCGATAGCGTTCGCATAAGAAATCATTTACCATGATTTCAATGGCTTACGATCTCGAGAAAATCAGCATGACAGGCTTGTTGGAGCCGGCGTTTCGGGCCGGCGTCGAACTTGCGCGTCTGGATGAGCGCATCGCCCGTTCGCCGGTCGGTCAGGGGTGCATCGAACGCTCCCATTTCGCCGACGCCTGCGCATCGCTGTGGATTGACGGCGAACTCGTCCATCTCGAAGACCTCGTCCTCCACGACGCCACCCGCGATATTCGCACACCGACCCATGAGCTGACAGTCGCCCGCGACGTGCTGCGCACCCGCCGGCGCATCGCTGCGCAGTCGTTGGATTGGGCCCTGTCCGCAGAGGGTATCCGGACTTTGCGACAAACGTCGGACATCACGTCGGCCGGCGCAAACGAGGGAGAGGCGGTCCGCGGCATTGGGCGTGCGGACGCGTCGGATCCGGCAGGGGAGCGGGAAGACGCGGACAGCGGTGAAGATCTACCCGGTATCGACTATGCCGCCATCGATGCGGTACTGGCCCGATCGGAGGCCGCGATCGAAAACGCAACGCGGCCTGCCCGCGCCAGCGCGGCAGACAGAGACGCGCTGGTCTATGATCTCGACTGGGACGAGGATGCCCGGCTCGACGAATGGCGTGGCGTGTTGCGTCAGGCCGAAGACTTGCCGGCGGTGCTCCAGGCGATCATCGTCCTCGATGCCTGGAACGAGCTTTCCGTCCTGCAGCACGCGCCATGGCTTGGCCGGTTGTTGGCCGCGTCGATCCTGCGCCGGGCCGGCATCACTACCGGTGCCCATCTCGCCGCCATCAACCTCGGCCTCAAAACCATTCCAGTCGATCGTCGTCGGCATCGCGACCGGGAAACCCGGATACTGGCAATCGCTCACGGGCTGATCGCTGCAGCCGAGGTCGGGTTGAAGGAGCATGATCGGCTGGCGCTGGCGCGTCATATGATGGAACGCAAATTGATGGGACGGCGGACGTCTTCAAAACTGCCGGAACTGGTCGAGCTGGTCATGGCGCGGCCGCTCGTCTCGGCCGGGATGGTGGCGAAAACGCTCGATGTGACACCGCAGGCGGCGCGGCGGATTGTTCTGGAGCTTGGCCTGCGTGAGATGACGGGGAGGGGGAGGTTTCGGGCATGGGGGGTGCTGTAGCGATGTGCGATCCTTTAGATCTGGAGCAGAACAGACTACAGCGAAATCGTACGTTAACCGAATTCGTGCATATTTCCTGTAGTTTGCCGCCTGTGGTATTTGTCGCCGGTGCGATCGTCACGATCGCAGCAAATCCCCAGATCGTCAGGAACCACAGGAATCCTAACCAGGTCTCGCAACAGTCAATCTGGAGGAACGTGCTCATCGCCTGCGGCAACGCCCTGGGGGTGGCCTGTGTCATCGACCTTCATCTCGTCGCGATGTTGGTCAGCGGCAGAACCAATTTCGCGCTGAACGGCCTGATCGTCATGCAGATGCTGTGCCGCCCCCGCAGAAAGAAGGCATTGGCAGGCGGCGGATAGCAGAGCCCGCGGGAAGGGCGCCGCAAAGACCGCCCTTCACATCTTTACTTGCCGACTTCGGACCATGCCGGCCAATTGCTCCGATCCAGGATCTCCACATGCAACCATTCAACAATCGGGAACGGTATTGGCAAACGGCCGGAGCGATCAGCATTGAGACGCCCATGGGGATAGCCATCACGACTGCATTTCGCCCTGCACCCACACTGGACGACGAAAGTGTTTCGCATCGCAGGATCGATGAGTGTCTGCGCCACCGGCGCAAAATCGTTCGGCGCATCGCCAGTTTTCGCTCATGCCTATTTGAAGTTGCAAGGCAGCTGTTGCGAGCAGCTCTTTGATGATAGGAGCGGCAGCAGATCAATGGAGGAACTATGGTCGGGCAGGGTGGAGTTGGAGGCGCGGGTGCATCGGTGTCATCAGGGGCGGGATATCAGGCGCGGGTCGCCGCCTTCGTGCTTATCTCCTCGATTTGCGAGGCAGACACGATCTTCGGTCCTGCCAAATCCATATCGCATGTCAGTTTCGAGACGCGCACCAGCATCGATGATCTCGTCCTTCATCTGAACGACGGCTCCAAGAGCTATATCCAGGCCAAGGCAACCATCGGATTTTCAGCCGATGGAGAACTGAAGTCCGTCTTTCAGCAATTCGAGGCGCAAGACGCTGCCGCGAGTGGGGAAGAACGATATTTTCTGGTGACAAGCAGCCGTGCCGCCAAACGCGTCACCAACGAACTCAGGCTTGCGCTCGAAGCATTCCGCAGCTCGCCGGAAGTCGACTTCCTTCGCGATCAGCCGCAACCGATCAAGGACGCCATTCAGACGGTTCGCGCGATGTTGAATGATCTTCGCGTGGCGGCTAAACGGGATGTCGACTCCGAGGCGATCGATCGCGTGATCCGCAAAAGTGGTGTCGTCGTGCTCGACGTCGAGGCTGAAGAAACGCTCGAACAGTCGAGCATCCTGCTTTTGCAGAGCGCGAACTACGTCTCGCCGCGTGCCGTCTGGGGCAAGGCGGTCGCCGACTGCATCACCTTCGCCAAGGGGCGGCGAACGCTCGCTGTTTGCGAGTTTGCCCGTAACTATCAGATGTTCAGGGTAACTGCGGCAGCCGAAATATCCGAAGCGGTCGCCACCGAGCTGCTGCGTGTCGAGCTCGGCTCGCGGGATTTCCCTTGCGCCAAGGAGGTGGTGCTCGCAATGGCGCTCGATGATACGCTCGCGCCGAAGGGCCAGCCCGTGGTATTCGAAATGCGCAGGTTCGATTCAGAGGGCCGCGAGCTTGCCGACTTTAGCAAGGCGCCGTTCCTGCCGAATGGTGCCGGCCCATTCGATCCGGTTCTTCGCGCCGCCACGGTTGCGGGTCTCACGCGCCTTATCGGCGAGCGACCGGAATTAATAGAGGGCAACGAGGTCGGTGTCGTAGAGCTCGATACCGATGAGGACCTCGAAGCCGGACCCTTTGCCCTGGCCCATCGTCAACGGCTGCACAACGCGTTCCTGCAAAATGACAGGCCGCTTCGGTGCCTTCATTGCGGGCAAGCCATCTGGGAAGCGGTGATCCAGGTTGTCGAAATCGGTGACCTTTCTGATCCCGTGGTGGGCCTGGTCCACAACAAATGCCTCAAGCCACGCGATCGGGTGATTGGCGGCGCAAACATGCCGTCGGCGCAAGCCCATCCGGAACTCGTAAACTTTAATGCCAATGCCTGGTTCGAAGCTTCGAACGGAGGCCAGAGGACATTTATGAACGCTCAAACGATCCGGACCCAACCGGTCGTCAATCTTGCCTGGAATAACCTGGCGATGCGAGGTCCGGCAGGCCAGTTTCTCGTCGAGATAAAAACAACGGACGGCGGGTCCGAAATCGTCACGCTGCGTAACGGCCTGCATCGTTTTACCCGAAACGAGGCCGAGCAAGCAGTGAACGAGTTCAACGCAGCGTTCGAAAGGCAACGCCAGAGCGGTGACCCGATGTGCTACACGGATATCTCCAAGGGGTTTGCACCGCGATCCCTTCTCATTCAACAGTTCGGCGCTCGCGAGAAGCGGCGGGAAGTGGCTGCAGCTTCCGTGCGCCCCTATGACCGGCAGTTGGAGGATCTCCACACTCGTCCCGGGCAATGGTATGCTCCCCTTCTGTACCTGAGGGATAAGGCGAAAGAGCAGCCGGTTGCGGTTGGGGGTGGAGTGCTGATGCTCACCGACCCCATGACTTTGAAGGAGCACCTGGCGAACTGGGAGGAAACCGGCTTTGAGATCGGCGATTATGAGCTGGTCGCCATCCTCTCCGATGCCGAATTCGACAATTTCATGCTTTGGGCTGACGCCGAAGAACTAATCGTCGTCGTTGATGCCCTATTCGACCCTTCCACGCAGGAAATTGCATCCGGGGCGATCGTCATGGCCATGCACAGGCTTTCTGCGCTGAAAAGGCAGCCTAAATCGTGAGGCGGTCTCTATGGCAAGGTTGAACACGTTAGGCGGATCGACCCCCATTTCGCGTCAAAATTGCGGATACTCACAGCGACGTGAATTCGCTGTTGTAATTTAACACAAAAGGCGAGTAACCCTGCCTACTCGGAGTAGTTGAGTGGGTCGAGACAATGGCATGGGATGAGCGAACGTGACCAGACGAGTTGCGACGGCAAGGGGGGAGCGTGCCACTATTCAACGATTGGTGCGACAGTGATCATCAGCAGGATGGCCGCAAGCATCTTCGGCGCCTGACAGAACTCGACGGTGGGCGGGCGGCAATCGCCGATCGGCTTCCAGATATCCTTCGCTCGCACTACGACGACATGGAGCGCATTGCCGATGACATCCGTGAGCTGGGCTTTCCTGGCGCTGCCGCCCTATTGGCTGAGCGCCTTCCCCGAACATCACGTGCACGATCAGGCGAACTCGGCGAAATCTTAGCAACGGAACTTGTTGAGGAGCAACTTGGCTTTTCCGTTCCAGTTCGGCGACTTCGCTACAAAGATGGACGCGAGATGGCCTTGCGAGGCGACGACTTTATCGGAGTGCGTATGGACGCCGCCGGCGATCTCTTCCTGCTAAAGGGGGAGGCCAAGAGCCGTGCGCAACTGGCGGGCGCGACAATATCCGAAGCCCGAACGGCCCTCTCCCGCGACAACGGCCGTCCGACCGCTACTTCCCTGCTTTTCATCGCCGACCGATTAATGGAGCGCGAAGATGAAAGCGCGACGGTCGGACGTGCGATACGCAATGAAGTGGCCAATCGTGCAGTACCTGCGACACGCATCGACCACGCTCTTTTTACGATGTCAGGAAATGCAGCACCTCAGGCGCTCATTGATGATCTTCAGGCCGCCGGTCCCGAGCGGACGCACACGGTTATTCATCTTCGCATCGTTGATCACCAGGAGTTCATAAGGCTTTCGTACGAAGGAGCTCTCGCCCTTGGAAACGATTGAGGAGCTAACAACCTTCCTAAACCTGGTCGCTGCAGACGGCGCCAGAGGCCGGCTGCAGGCTCGCGGTGAGGCGCGTTCTATCGTTCGTCAAGACGGCGTTCTTCCAGACGACGCGCCTGCATTCGGCAACACGATCGACACGGATCTTGCAGAATACGCCTTATCGCTGTTGCGCGCATCCATGGCTCTTCGCGAGGCGCAGGGCGAGCCAGAGGTTTGGCGGAGAGGCTTTGCACGGGCCGGCAATGCGTTTGAGGCGCTGGTTCAAAATGGCGCGCCCGATGACGTCAATCGAGGTTTTTATCGAATAGCAGGCGCCGCGTCATATCATCTTGCAAGCTATTCCGCATTGGCCTTTTCGCTAATTTCACAGCGATCTGACCGGCCGAATTTCGCACCGCCTGAGGAAGCACTAGCGTTTCTCATCCTGCGAGACCTCGACGGGCTGGGCACGCAAGCAAGAAATTGGCTTCTCGATCCGGCCCATGGCGACGAGAGCGTTACGCGGTCTGCAGCGGAAGGTGAGCTTGATCCGGACGATGTGGTGAGGCTCGTTGTCACGACGACGATCTTCCGTTCGCTCGCCTTTTTCGAATTCGCACTTCAGACGGGAGTCGCAGACCTCGTCGAGGAGGCGAGGTCGTTGTTGCGCAGAGCAATCTCCTTGGCCAAGCACGCAAATGCGGTGAGCCTGTGGTGGACTGCACGTATCGCCCTGAACCTGATCGATGACCTGTGGGCCAGCAGCCTGCATCAAATCCTTCCCGTCGAGGGGCCGGCTGGTGCCGAAGGATATAGGGCGCTACGGAGACTCTTTATCGGAGAGCTTTATTCCAGACGTGTTGCAGAGGTCGAACTTTGGCCGTCGCAACTGGAGGCGGCGCGGCGCGCGATAGATCTCGCTGATGATCTTGTCGTCGCTCTTCCGACGAGCGCCGGAAAGACGCGAATTGCCGAGATCGCCGCGTTAATGGCGCTCGCATCTGGTCATCGCGTTCTGATTGTAACACCACTGCGAGCTCTTTCTGCGCAGACGGAGCGCTCCTTTCGGAAGACATTTGCAAGCCTCGGGTTCACAGTTTCCTCGCTCTATGGCGCCAGTGGTGTGGCGATCGGCGATGAGGACGCCCTTCGGTCGCAGGATATCGTAATAGCCACGCCGGAGAAACTGGACTTCGCACTTCGTAACGATCCCACCATCATCGCCGACGTTGGGCTGGTCGTCCTCGATGAGGGCCATCTTATTGGCCCGAGTGAACGCGAGATACGTTACGAAAGCTTGGTGCAACGACTACTCCGCCGTCCGGACAATGCAGCCCGCCGTATCGTGTGCCTCTCAGCGATACTCCCTGAGGGAGACCAGCTCAATGATCTCACCGCTTGGATACGCAGTGATGCACCCGGTCCTCCAATACAGTCGGGTTGGCGCCCCACCAGACAGCGTTTTGGAACACTCACGTGGCAGGGAAATTCCGGCCGGCTAGGCTTCGACCTCGAAGCGGGCGGCCCCTACATAAGGCACTTCATTCCCGAGGAGCCGGCTATTCGCCCACGGCGAACTCCGTTTCCCAGAGACAACAAGGAGTTGACGCTTGCGGCCGCGTGGAGGTTTTCGGCTCAGGGGAAGCGAGCGCTGATTTTCTGCACGCAACGCGACCATGTTGAAGGCTACGCGGAAACTGTTGTCGATCTTCACAGGCGCGGATATCTGGCGTCGTTGCTCGATGACCCCGCGCAGGTGGAACGCGCGCTGGCCGTCGGTCGCGAATGGTTGGGTCCTAACCATCCCGCGGTGCAATGCTTGCCCATTGGCGTCGCCATACACCACGGGCGTTTGCCGGGCCCTTTTCTCCGAGAGGTCGAGGCATTGCTTGCCGCCGGGATTCTCCGCGTAACCGTCGCGTCGCCTACTCTTGCACAGGGGCTCAATCTCAATGCCGCCGTGCTTCTCATTCCAACACTCTATCGGGCGGGCGTGCCGCTGTCCGGCGAAGAGTTCGCCAACGTGGCGGGTAGGGCTGGCCGCGCCTTTGTCGACCTGGAGGGCCTTGTGCTTCACGTCATGTACCAGCCCGAAAACTGGCGGGTCCGAGCCTGGCGGGAGCTTGTCGGATCGTCAAAGGCCCGCTCATTGACGAGCGGTATCATTTCAGTCATCTCCGAAGTCATAACGCGTCTCGCACGGACAAACGTCTTCCTTCGGGCCGACGCTATTGAGTATCTCGCCAACGCGCAGGAAGCGTGGTTTCCGCAAGACCAGGCGGAGGATACGGACTCAATCGAAAGCTTAATCGAGCGGTTGGACGCAACCGTATTTGGTTTGATCGAGGCTCTCGACACGGACAGTGCGGAACTCCCGCGTCTTCTTGACGAGGCATTGACTGGCTCGCTTTGGGCACGCCAGATCGGTCGCCTTGGCCCCCAAACTCGATCGAACCAGCTCTGGGTTCTTTGGGCACGCGCAAGCCTGATCTGGAACAAGTCTACCGTAAACCAGCGTCGCGCGACGTTTGCAATGGGTGTCGGGCTTGAAGCTGGCTTGGCTATCGACGCGATAGCGGCGGATCTCACCGCTTTGCTGGATCAAGCCGATGCCGCCGCCTTGGCAGGAAACCTTCCTGTTCTCAGCGCGTCGCTCGTTGGCATGGCCGAACGCCTGTTCGCGATCCGGCCATTCGTTCCGGATGTCGAGCTGCCTGGCAACTGGCGCGACCTGCTTGGTGCTTGGCTCGCTGGTACCGACGTCGTCGCTCTTGGGCTCGAAAACATGCGAGTTGTCGAGGACGCTTTTGTTTACCGGCTCGTCTGGGCGATCGAAGCCGTCCGCATGCGTCGACGCGCCGAGGGTGGTGAAACCGATACCATTGAGGGCAGCGCCGCTGCAACTATTGAGGCGGGCGTTCCGCAGACAATGATGGCGATGCTAGTTCGAGCAGGCCTGCCCTCGCGGATCGCGGCTATGGCCGCTATCCGTGAGACCAAACCCGCTTTCGTGACGCGTGGGGAAATGAACCAGTGGTTAGGTTCAAATGAGATCGCAGCACTTAGCGACCAGCCAGACTGGCCGACTGCCAACACTGGCTCCATCTGGAAACAGTTCCGAAACGAGGCCTTATCGGGGCCAGTAGTTAAATGGGCAGCGCAGGAATGGAATATGCAAAGTGCTCTTCCAGCATTCCTCAACTGCGCGATCCCCGGTCGGATCAGCATCAACCCGGCTGACGGAGTGGTCTCGGTAACGACGCCAGATTTCAAGCACGTAATTGGCATTAAACATCGCCTACGGCAATTCTCTCCCCGCCTGCTGCATGTCGAATATGCGGCCGACCGCCAGAGCGCCCGAATAATAAGGATTGGCCGTGGCGAAGCCCTCTGGGAA
Organism: Agrobacterium tumefaciens; assembly: GCA_025559845.1. Classification (NCBI taxonomy): domain Bacteria; kingdom Pseudomonadati; phylum Pseudomonadota; class Alphaproteobacteria; order Hyphomicrobiales; family Rhizobiaceae; genus Agrobacterium; species Agrobacterium tumefaciens. The sequence goes on along the minus strand of CP048471.1, from coordinate 309,764 downwards.
CTACCTTAGGCGCTTAGGCGCCCAAGCGAACTCACACCACAGGTACGGACGCAAACGCCGTATCGATAATGGCGCCTTGAATCTTTTGCATGCATGAATTCGGCCCTGCGTGAATCTCGATGAGGTCGATCTGGCAAAAATCATTGCTTTCCCCAATTTCCAATGGCCAATATCGATTGTTCCCGTCAGTCGAGCTGTCGTCTCGACCTCCTGAGTGGCGCTTGATGAGAAGCCGCACCTCATCTTCCCGGTGAAGCATCGCCGGCAGGTAAAAAGCTCCGATTTTCGACAACGACCACGGCACGAAAGGTGGCTCTCCTTCGGCCGATAGAGCACTGTTGAGCTTCGACAGCACGGTCTCCGGTACGTCATACTGAATCGCTCGCAGTTCCGCCCGCGAAGGGTGAATACGGAACCTTAATCTAACACCCTGCCCACCTTCCGAGAAAACATTCCAAAGATCGATCTCGTCACCTCCGCCGGGGCGGGTCAAAGAGACATAGAAGATGTCATCCGACAATTTTTTATAGAATGGCTCCCCGGCGGTTTTATCGAGATAACCTCTCAGCCCATGCCTGATAGCGAAAGTGTCGAGTTCCCCTTCACCGATACGCTTTCGAGCCCAGTACAATCGTAGCTGTTGGGTCGCTGCGATCCCCTTGAGCGAAGCGACGGTAGTGTAGTGGAAGAGTTCACAAGGGATTGGCGCTCTCGGAAACATACTATCGAGAATAGCACTGGAAAGTGCTCTGCTGCCGGTGTGTTCAAGGATCACTCCAGGGCGAACAGTGAGTTCGGTGTCGTCTGCATCCAGATTGATACCGTAGTCCCGCAATACTGAGCCAATGATCCGTCGGACCTTCCTCTCGTGCTCGATCTGCTTGACAATCGGGGCTTCGGTCATGGTGAAGCGCCAACCAGTACGTCAGGGGAATGGAAAATCATGGTTCTGCGAACAGCTCTGCAATTGTTTCGGTGATGAGTTCGAAGGGCGCGAGAAACATCGGCGGGTTCAAAACAGCGCTTGTGCCATGGGCAAACATGTTTCGCAAATGGCTCAGGCCTTTCACATCGGCTGATATGAGGCCCTGGTTTTTTGCGCTCTTGAGCAGCTCATCGAGCATCGGCGCATGCCGCGGCTTGCCCTTCCTATCCAATCTTCCGACGAATTGCGAGCCGATGCGCTCCCGCAATGCAAGCTCAAGGCACGGGAAGGTCTGGGCTGCCGCTACGGTTAGAAGGTCATACGAGTAGTACGAATAGATGTACGCGTGGCGGATTGCGTCGTGAGATCGGCGAACGGTGTCTGGTACTTGTTGGGGTAGGTTAAATCTACGCATGTCATCGTACAGTTCCTCAAGGCTGCTCCCAAGAAAGCCGGCTCTCCCTGAGAAATATGGGTCGGGGATGCGCAGTTCACTCGCTCGTTTAAACATACTCCCCACCCCGCTCATTACCTTCGCCCGGCCTGTGATGTACACGAGCCTTGGCTCCTCGGCTATGCTGGCAGTGTACATGACATCACAAACCGCCTCGAAGCACTGCGTAATTCTCTTTGATGTGTTCATGCTAATTGAATGGCGTTCAAAACACCCCTACGTTGTGGGCGTGGATGAATCGCTGTGAGAGTTCTGATGGTCGCTGAGGTTGGCCCGTGGGCAAAAGAAAAGCTGGATATACTGGCCCGCTATCTCGATTTCTATACGAAGGTCCTGAAGAACCAGCCGTGGCGCACCATCTATGTCGACGCATTTGCGGGTGGCGGGCGCGCAAAGATTCGTAGCAAGAATGAGCCGCTGGCGATGCTCGATTTATTGGAAGCACCGGCCGAACAAGATTCTGAACAGGCTGAATTCCTTGATGGATCGCCCAGGGTTGCGCTTAGCATAGCCAACCACTTTTCACGTTATGTTTTTATAGAACCCGATGCTAACCGCGCCGAGGAACTGAGCGATGTCGAAGCCGAATTCGGCGAGCGCCGGCAGATAACGAAACTAAGAGTCCCAGCAGCAAACGGAATCGCATGGGTCGTCGGCCAGGCAATTTCGAAGAATAGTCATCGTGGCGTCGCGTTTCTCGACCCTTTTGGAGCGAGACTCGAGTGGTCGAGTGTACAGGCCTTGGCGAATACCGGACTGTTCGAGGTTGTTGTGAATTTCGCGCTCAACATGGCGCTCAATCGAATGCTCCCCAATGATGGCAATGTTCCCGTCGCTTGGGCAGACACGTTGGATCGGTACTTCGGTAGCCGCGAATGGTTCGATGAGGTTTACTCTTCTGATGCCCATGGCCTGTTCGCATCCACAGAACTCCGCAAGCGAGACGATTATTCTGACCGCTTGCTAGAATTGTATCGGCGAAATCTGAAGAACGCTTTCGGCTTCGTGTCTACGCCCAGGCTGATCTGCAACACGCGTGGCGCACCGCTTTACTACTTGTTGTGGGCCGGCCCGCATCGCAAGGGCCTTGAGGGTGCAGATTACATCCTGAGAATGGGTGATAAGTTACCTAAGGTCCGAAAGGGATCCACCTAGAAACAGGCAGAATTCTGCTCAGCGGTTTTCAAGCGGTCGTAGAAGTTGATGGAATGTCCGTTGCGGGTTGAGCCTGATAGTATCAGCTACCTTGATGGTACTGGCCTTGCGGCGTTCGCCTCCGGATTTGGTCGTGACCTTGAGGTCGGGGTGACCAACCAGCGATGAAAGTATGTCGGCCGAATGCGCAGGGGTCAAATTGTAGATGCTTTCATAGAAATCAAGGACATTAATCGCATGGCCCCGCTCGCTTAGAAGTCGAGGGACATCATCCCGTAGTTGATCAACCGCTGTTGTGCGCCCTGCTTGATCGAATAGGTAAAGATGGCCGTCTGTATGGCGAGCGTTGTAACTCAGCATATTTAGGCCGGCCCTACCGAAATGCGCTTGCGAGCTGCTGTTGTCATGCAAGACGTTGTTATAGACCTGGCGGGCGCGGTACGACTTGGCGAAGTGGATAAACCAGTAACGCCATCCATCTGGATTGTGGATGGAGAAAGGGCTCACAAATGGCGCGCAGACCTGAAACGCATCGAACACGAGGCGCTCAGCCGTGCCCAGCCATCGTTCGTTGCTCATAGGAAAATTCAACTGTTCGATATCTCGAATTGGCAAGCCAAGGAAAGCCAGTTGTGAGAGCAAGAGATCGGGGTTTGTTCGGCTCAAAAAGGCCAAGAACGACTGGATACTGAAGGTGTAAAAAATTTCAGATTGGTAGGTCCGGATAATATCTACCAAGGTAGCGCGGTCGACATAGCTGTGTCCACATTGATCCAGGTTGAACAACGCATTCGTAATTTTCGCCGATGTCAGTATTGTTTTAATCTTTGGGTAAACGTCTTCGAATGGCTCGTTGAGGATGCTGGTCTCAATCCGAAGATTTTTGCTGGTTTCCCGCACTTCGGCAAGCATTGGAGCAATATTCTGCCTAAGTAGAGAAACTGCGGCTGGGTCGGCGTCGTTCAGAATCAAGTGGCATTCTAGGTCAATGTTGGAAAGCCCTTCGATTGCCCGTGCCAGATTTATTTGCTCCGCAGCCACTCGCATTCGGTCAATGAATATAAGCGGCGAGCCCACGGCACCTCCAGCATATCGTCCGGCACCAGCGAAGCCATCGACAATGGCGAAGCGAAAGCGTGGCTGCTGCGGGTGCTTACATCTGACGACTATATATTGCAGAACATATTCGTGCAGAATCTTGTGTTTGCGCTTCGAGTGCTCGTCAAGTTGCGCGCCACCTTCCCAATCATACCGTTTCCTGACCACTCATCCTCCGCTGTGAAAACGTTTTGTGGTCAGCTCACGGTACTGCATGGATTGGCATCTGATCCCATGTGCGACCCTTATATTCTCGGCCATTTGCCTTCTTCGACCGCCGTTTGTTATCCTTGCCCCACGTTCCCCATTGCTTGAAAAAGAACGCCGTATCGTTTTCTAGGCAAGTGTCGTATATCTCATCGATCCACTCCTCCTGCAGTGGTCGAGCAGATTTGCCGCTTTCGCCGCCAACGATAGCCCAGTGGATATTGGTAAGATCAATGGCTCCGACAGAACCGATCAGCGGTTCAAAAGAGATAAAGCGAATGGCTGCCGGCACGTGACGGAGATGGTCGATGCGATCCGTCACAGCATTGTCCTCGACACTGGTTCCAAGCCACACGTTCGGCAGAATTTCGCCAATCACCTCACGGATCACAGTCGCCATACGTTCTGGCCGTTTGGTGAGAATCTGGTAGTTGTGGTGTGGCGTCTCGCGCATCACCTGCCAGACTTTTAGAATGAATTCATCGGAGACCGAATCATGGAAAAGGTCGCTCATTGAATTGACGAAAATCTTGCGGGGCTTTTTCCAAGCATGTGGAATGAGGAGAGCGGACTCATCCTCCCGCACAACCCCGGTCCAGATTGTCCTTGTGCCGCTCTTACGGGTTAGGCCCACATATTTGTCAACATGCATAGCTTCCAGTCGCTTGGCCATAGCCATCGCATAGCAGTTGGTGCATCCAGCGGACATGATGGTGCAACCCGCGACGGGATTCCATGTCGCGTCGGTCCATTCGATCTGTGTCTCAGCCATTTGCAACCCTCCGATAATCCGGTTGATATGACATCAACATATCCTTAATTCCCGTTAAATTGCAGCATTCGTCTTTAGATTGTAGGATGTCTTTGGCGCCTTTCTCTACATGAAAGACTTTATCTCGCGGACTGAGCTGAACGTATATGGCAACTTCTTTTCGGGTCTCATTCGATCTGTTACCTTCGTCTGTCCACAAACCAAACTTTTCGCCTGAAGGTGTGGGGACACTTTTGGCGGACAGCTTTAACGCTGATCTCAGTGCTAACCGCTCGGAATTCCCGTTCCTCAAGCGAGGTCGCACACTTCTGCTTGTCGCAGATTTTGGTGGCCATCATCAAAAGCAGCATTTTGACACTTATACGTTTTTAATACTGGACCTAGCGAAGAACCACGACTGGCTGGTGCGGCAACGCCAATTTCGCGATGCTATCCTGCCGAACCGCCGCCGAATGTCATTCAAGGCACTCAACGATGGAATGCGGCGTCAGGCGTTGGTTCCGTTCATGCAAGCGGCGGCTGGTATCGAAGGCTACTTGGCACAGTTTGCCATCTCCAAAGCGGGTGGATCATTTTTCACCGGGCCGGCCGAGGACGTGGTGGGCGCCGAATTATTGAAACGATGGAAGCCGAACGTGCAAGAGCGCCTGCTGCGAGTATTGCACCTGAGCGCATTTCTATTGTCAGGCCTATCCTCACCGGGACAAGATGTTATTTGGATCATCGATGAAGACGATATCGCTGCGAATGTGGGTTTGCTTACAAACCTAACGCGACTTTTTCAGCGTGTTATGGCTTCCTATTTTTCTCATTCCCTGGGCCACATTCGCTGCAGCACAACGGGAATCGCGGATGATGGAAGTCTCGTTCTCGAAGACCTAGCGGCCATCGCGGACCTGACCACAGGGGCCTTAAGCGAACTATGCACAGGATTTGTCAATGAGAAGGTGTTCCCTCGCAAGGGTCTGATTACGCCGTTGCCTAAACAGCTCACATGGAAAACCAACCTAATTGCGTCTTGGATGGCTGCGACCGAATTCAACGTTCGGCGCCACACGACAATTCTGGAGTTGGGTCAGAGGCCGAAAGATACTCGTATCTCCACTTTGGGGTGGAGAATGTACGAAAGAACTTTCGCTGCGTCACCGTAGCTTGGGCATTTTCAACATGCCCTGCCTGCAGCTGATCCCTTAGCCGTAAAGAATAGGGGGTTCAGGGCTGGGCAGCTATCGGTGATGCAAAGCAAATCTGGATTTCCTAGATGTGTGTACCGCACGCTGTCACCCTCGGCGATGGTCTTCGAAACCAGGCGCGCCATATCGTCAGCTTCAAGCCCTGTCACCTCCATTAGCCTAGCCTTGGCATTCGCCCACCAATTGGGGTCTCGAGTGTGGACGAACATATTCACTTCTGTGCGCAGAGCTGCTGCTGGCCGTGGGGAGAGCATTTTCTTTTTTTCCAATCGGCCGATCAAATCGGAAAGAAAGTCGAGGCGAAGCATACTACCTACGACTTCACTCCAAAGTATGGGCCGCTTCGAGCCATGGACCACCGCACGGGTATACCACGCGGCGCGCATCGAAAGGCGAGCGGCAAAGAGGGCCGCACTCCGTGAGCGCACCGGAAGCAAGGTTGCGACGACGGAGGTTGCGCCACAAGTCAGAAACCCAGCGCCGGCGGTGGCGTGTGTGCGATCCGGCGAGTGGGTATCGCATGCACTAAGAACAACAACGGGTGGAGGCCGCAGCCTCCCGCGCAGTTCCCAGACGTCAACCTTCTCCGTGCCGATGTGCAGGAAGCCGGCGCCGCTGTTGCGATCATGCGACCCATGACCGTCGAAGATCATCATGGCGCCATGAAAGCTGTTGACGGCCTCGACGAACTGATCGCGGCAAGTCACTGTGACCTGCCGAAAATTTAGATGTTCCTTGGCAGTCTTGGTGAAGGTCTCCATTGCTATTCGGACGTCGTGGCGGATCGGGTCACTGGGGGAAAAGGAGGATACCACCAGAACTTCGCCGAAGGCCTTGGGCTTGATATAAAGCGTCTCGCTTCTCATGAGCTGAGTCATCATCAGATTGCCGGGCGTCGTAGGAATGCGCGACACGTCCAAAGCTATAGCCAGGGGCAGATCACCCACAGGTAGCCATTCAAGCGGTGCGTCGGCGATCAGCTTCACGCCTGTTTGGCTGCTGGCAACAATCTCCAGCAAAGCCGGAGAGGTATAAGATCGAAGGGATTTTTGAACATTGCGAAACACGCGCTCGGCCTTGCCGTTCCCGCCGGTGCTTCGCCCGCCTCTCACGTGGGCTGTGAAATCCGACAATTCCGATGACAGGTTCACCCCGTTCGGCAGCCGCACTGTGGCTGCCAGCGTTGATGCCGCCCGAAGGCTGACGGCCAAGGTCTGTACATTCAATTCCTGAGCGCGCAGCCCCATGATGTACTGGCCGGCAGGCGACATGGTTCGTACCATCACGGCCGCAGGCCCGGAGAATGTATAACCCTTTTGCTGCTGAATGACCCGTATGGTTTCGAAGAGGCCTGCCGGCGCATTTGTGTTGGGCCGAAGGCGCTGGCGTGTGTGTGCGTAAAGTGATGGAGCGATAACGATCCGATCAGGTTTTGGAAAATGGGAAAATAGGGCTGGAAAAACCCCAACACTTTCTTGTTGTGAAATCACAGCATTCGCAGATTCCACGATCGCATTGATGTGCGGGCTCTCATCGCCTGGGGACGACATAAGCGATTCCTCGGCCGCAAAGCTGAAACCGAGAGCGCGCAGCGTGACGAGATTGGGGACCGTGCAGTTGTGGAGTTTGGCAACGAGATCCAAACGTGGCGCGGTGGGCTTCCGCCATGCTTTCAAGGTTTTCCGAAGTTCGGCGACCGGGAACCCTTGCGCCCGCTCATGGAGTTTCACTGCAACGCGCCGAATATGGTCGCGCACATGGGTCCATCGCGCTCTATCTGGAGCGAGGCCGCCAGCGTCATCGGTGGAGATATGAAGAACGGGTAGTGTCTGACGACCTTCCCAATCTGAAAGTGCGCTGAAGATGGCCTCCGACCCAGAATATACAACCCAGTATGGATCGTCATGGGTGATGCGCAGCTGTAGAAAGTTGCTGATTGTGAGGGGTGTCCAACTCCAGCCCTTACCTGTGATCCGCCTTGCCTTTCTGGCCTCGAGAGGCAAGCCAAAATCAAAGATGTCTGCCGGCATTTCGGAAATCGACCGCAAGGCCCATTCCATATTGAGCATACTAGGCGAAATTCCTTGGAATATGCTTGCCTCTTCGAGGCTGTCTTCGTCCAGGACGACGACGTACCGTATCATCGATGGCCAGTTTACGTGCGGTTCCGCGTCTTTCATGAGGCCATCATTCCGTATCCGTATATCGCACCAAGTCTATGAGCGCGCAAATACTAGCAGCGGCTCAATCTCGTGGTTATCGGCTGCTCTAATGCACACTACCGTCTCCTCCCTGTTCCGTCGGAGCAGTTGTTCCCCCTGAAGGTTTATGACCTTCACACTTTCTGGCCGGGGCTTTTGCCTGCGGCCTTTTCTTCGCTTGCTTTTGCCTTGCCTTTTGGCGAGCCGCTCGTCTTTGCTGTCCCCGACCTTTTTCTAGACTTCGCATCTTCTTCTCGAGCTTTCCAGAGTTGGGTGAAACGTGCGTGCTCCATCAATGCGCCTAGGTTTTCCGAGATACCCCTTAGTTCAATGCCAAGGTCTCTCAGGGTGTGCAGCATGAGCATTGCCGTGACAGCCAGTTTTTCCTCGTAGAAATCCCCTGCGCTCTTGTCCGTCAGGATGGGCGCGCGATGGAACATCTGTGCCCGCCTCTGACTTATGCGACCCGCCAGTTTCGGCTGAAAATCAAAGCCAGCCGTATTTAAGGCTTCCATCGCGCGACTGATTAGCGTGGGAAGACTGGGGGCTTTGGTGTCCTTTTCGCTTAGATGCTTCTTGGCGTAATTCTTTATATTTTCGTCCGAAGCCCTATCGACATAGGCCCAGAAATCAGCTCTCCAGTTGAGGAAAGATTGTTCGTCAGATGACTTAAAATTCGCCTGAACATATTCTTCAAAAACCGGCATCACTGCAGCAAACTGGTCGTTCAACGAAGCACCGAACCAACGCGAATATTCAATGGCATGAATCCGGTTCATGATCGCCATCCGATCGGCGATGAACTCGTCAAGTACATTCTGCAACGACGCACCATCGCGACCGCGCATGTTCAAGCGATGAAACGGGTGAGGTGTTGGCTGGTCTTGGAAGAACATCCCTCCCAAGCGAAGGGTTGAGTTTGCCACCTTGTTCGGATCTTCAACTGCCGGCTTCGTCATACCGAAAGACGGCATCGCGGGACGGAAGCCGACAAGAAACCCGAAGAGAAGTTCCAAGCCCATACAGAGATCCATGACCTCGGCAAGCGATCGAGGCCGGTCGAACTTCACGTCGAAGCGAACTTGGTTTCGGACCTGATCCGCATCATCACCTTGTTCAAAATGCGCAAGTGTAGTGACTGTTACTCGTCCGAGGTCCTTTACAATAACAGTCTCGGTTTGAGGCTCCGCCAGTTCCACCGAACGCGTTCGATATCTCTCGTCCTTCACTGCTCTGACTGCCTTCGCGCCGTACCATGCGGCAAAGGCTTTGGATTCGAAAAAGATTGAACCGAAAAGAGGCTCGTCCATATCATTTATGCATGCGCCCGAGACCAAACCTTGAAACGAACCTTTAACTTTGGTCCGTGCCATATGAGCCATTTTTGGTTCAACGAATTCAACAAGCGGCCTGACCAGCGTACCTTTTTCTCGATGATCAATCAGAATGGCCACCGGCCCAGCATTGGAAAAAACCCCTTCGGAATATTGATCCGATCCATCTTCGGTAATCCGGATCACTTCGAACTGCCAATGTACCGCGGACCGATCATCATATGTGATCCGCCCGGTCCAGAAGTCGTCCTTGCCTGCTTCCGGGACGAAAATCAGTTCTTCAATGGCCATAAATGCTCCTCCTGATGCCGACGGCGACCTTACCCTCGGATCACAGCAATAGGAAACATTACACCTATCAAATTCAGGCAAAATGGGGAGTGATTGGACGGTAAGAGTTAAGAACACTTCCGTTCTTTGTCGAG